>JAJYMZ010000047.1 GCA_021786615.1 Acidobacteriota bacterium | reverse complement strand
AGGACGATTTTCGCTGAACAGCTCCACCCATAGCCTGCCCACCCAGAACCCTCCTTGCTTTCGTAGACTAGTTCGACCCCTTTGCATCTGCTATGGATAGCTGGTGCGTCATTATTACCTTCGATCCATGCATTGATAACCTTATGGAGCAAGTGTTTCGCTGCTGAGTGAAGGACCGTCTCACAAGTGCAGTCCCCACTTTTTCGATGGGCAAAATGCAACACATTTTGAAGCCCTTCCCGACGGATCAGGTATTCATTGCAGGCGGGGCAGCGATACTTCTCTCGCTCATCGGAATCCTCGACCCTGACCAAACAATCAAACTCATTCAGCCCAATCGGTATCTCTAGGGAGGCCTTGCTCATGATCAGAAATACTAGGCAGGAACAGAGGTATTTTGAAGTGGGTAATGTTCAAGGTATCTTTCCAACTAAAGCCTTTAGTTCCTTAAAAGACGAGAATGCATCCAGACAAGAATTCGGAGGCCCGTTGATAACCAGAATGAACACCGTCGTCACGCCCTCCGCGCTGGGGGGCGAATACAGACGCGCCACTGCGACAGCGTACACATCAATTCCGACCCACTCCGTCATGACGCCCTCCTCGCCGGGGGCCGACTCCAGACGCGCCACAGGCGCGTCTTCCGTCACCCGGCGGTCGGGCGGGTACAAGATGGTCGCCATGCTCCAAAGCGGTCTGGACCTCAGCCCCATCATCACGCACCGCTTCGGCATTGACGATTTCCAGAAGGGCTTCGATGCCATGCGCAGCGGCCAGAGCGGCAAGGTGGTGCTGGACTGGGGCCTGGGACCGAAATCAAATTGAAGATGGAACCCATGAGCGACATCGAAACGCCTGCCCAGGATTCCCGCATCGCCTTCTGCCTGGAGATCGGCAGGGCGCTGCACAGTTTCGGGACTCCGGCCCACCGTTTCGAGGAGGCCATGCACCGGCTCGCCGCATCGCTGGGGCTGGACGGGGAGTTCCTGGCCCACCCCACCGCCTTCTTCGCAGAGATGCGGAGCGACACCCAGCGGGAGGTCTTCATCGTTCGAGCCGAGCCCGGGGAGACAAACCTGGACAAGCTGGTGAGCATCCAGGCTTTGGTGAAGGAAGTCATTCAAGGCAATCTGCCCATCGAGGAAGCTGCGGCCAAAGTCCGGGAAGTTGTGGCCCAGGCGCCGCGCTTCGGCAGGACCCTGGTGGCGGCCAGCTTCGGGCTCTCCAGCGCCATGGCCGCGCGCTTCTTCGGCGGTGGCTGGCGGGAGATGGCGCTTTCGGCCCTGCTCGGACTCCTCATCTGCCTGCTGGGGTTCTGGACTTCGAAGCAGCATCATCTGGCCCAGGTACTGGTGCTCATGGCGGCGGCCCTCGCGGGCTTCGGCGGCGTGGTGGCGGCCCATTTGATCCCCCAGACTGCGGCCTTCACCATCACTCTGGCCGGCATCGTCATCCTGCTGCCGGGGCTGAAACTCACCGTCGCCTTGCGTGAAGTGGCCACTGGCAATCTCGTGGCCGGGTCCGCGCGCCTGGTGGACGCCGTCATGATCCTGATGATGCTGGCTTTCGGCGTGGCCCTGGGGCGCCAGGTCGCCATGCAGTTCACTTCGGCCTTCCGGGAATCCGCTTCGGTTCCGCTGGCGGCCTGGACCGAGTGGGCGGCGCTGCTGGTGGCGCCGCTCGCCTACCTGGTGCTGTTCCAGGCGCGGAAGCGGGACTTTGGGTGGATCCTGCTCGCCAGCATCGTGGCTTTCCTCTCCTCGCGCCTGGGCGCGGCGTGGCTGGGTCCCGAGCTAGGCGCGGGACTGGGGGCCATGGCCTTGGGAATTGCCGCCAACGTGTTCGGCCGAAGGACGCGGTTGCCCAACCAGATCATGGAGCTTCCTGGCCTTCTCGTGCTGGTGCCCGGTGCCATTGGTTTTCGCGGGCTAGCCTTCCTCACCATGGGGGAAACCGAAGTGGGCGTCCAGACCGCCTTCCGCATGGTCTTCCTGGCGGTGGCCCTGGTGATGGGGCTGAGTCTTGCGAACGCCCTGGTGAGGCCACGGAAGGGGCTGTGAGGCTGGGCTCTAGGCGGTAGGCCGTGGTATGTGGGTTATTTCATTGTTGACTGATGGATCCCTGTTCAGAGCCCACCAATGGACGTATAAGGTAGTCAACCATTCACGGAGGATGTCCATGCGATCTGTCCTTGCACTCCTTGGCACAATCTTCTTCACAGGCGCGGCGGCCTTTGCCCAGAGTCCACAACCCACATTGCGCAGCTACTTCGCCAACACGGATGCCCTCCAGACCGGGGGGGTGAGGCTCATTCCCATCAAGACGCCCAAGGGCGAGTTCAAGGTGTGGACCAAGCGCTTCGGCCACAACCCCCGCATCAAGCTGTTGCTGCTCCATGGTGGGCCCGGCGCCACCCACGAGTACTTCGAAGCCCTGGAGGGCTTCCTGCCGGCGGAAGGCATCGAGTTCATCTACTACGACCAGCTGGGTTCCGGAGGATCCGACCAGCCCAAGGACGATGACTTGTGGACCATCGCCCGCTTCGTCGAAGAAGTCGAGCAGGTGCGTCTCGCCCTCGGGTTGAACAAGGACAACTTCTACCTCCTCGGCCACTCCTGGGGTGGCATCCTCGCCGTGGAATACGCCCTGAAATACGGGGCGAATATTAAGGGATTGATCATCTCCAACATGATGATGAGCATCCCCGACTACAACCGCCACGCGGAAACGGTGCTGGCCAAACAGATGGACCCCGCCGTGGTGAAGGAGGTGAAGGAACTGGAGGCCAAGAACCAGTACGACAATCCACGCTACATGGAATTGCTCATGCCCAACTTCTACGCGAAGCACCTCTGCCGGCTTCATGAATGGCCCGATGCCGTGAACCGGGCCTTCGCCCACCTGAACAAGAATGTCTACGTGCTCATGCAGGGGCCCAGCGAATTCGGGGCCTCGGGCCGCTTGGAGAAATGGGATCGCAAGGCGGATCTCAAGACGCTGGCCATGCCGACCCTCGTGATCGGGGCCAAGCACGACACCATGGATCCGGCCCACATGAAATGGGTGTCGCAGCAGGTGAAGTCCGGAAGTTTCTTGCTCTGCCCGAATGGCAGCCACATGTCCATGTGGGACGATCAGCGCGCCTACGGCCCCGGCCTGGTGAAATTCCTCAAGGGGACCGACGCCGGTAAGAAAACGGTGACGTTCTAAAATCTCAGAGGGCAGGCGCCGGTTTCTCGCCGCTGTAATCGTAGAATCCGCGGCCGCTCTTCTTGCCGTGCCAGCCCGCGTCCACAAGCTTCTTCAGCAGCGGGCAGGGCCGGTATTTGGGATCACCCAGTCCTTCGTGCAACACATTGAGGATGAAGAGGCAGGTGTCCAGTCCGATGAAGTCAGCGAGGGTCAGCGGACCCATGGGATGGTTCATGCCGAGCTTCATGATGCCGTCAATGCTTTCGACGCCCGCCACGCCTTCATAGAGCGCATAGATGGCTTCGTTGATCATGGGCAGCAGAACGCGGTTCGAGATGAAGCCGGGGCTGTCATTGCAGGCCAGGGGCGTCTTGCCGAGCTGGGCGCTCAGTTCCATCACGGTCTTGAAGGTGGCATCGCTGGTGGCCAAGCCCCGGATGATTTCGATGAGCTGCATGACGGGCACAGGGTTCATGAAATGCATGCCGATGATGGCCTCGGGGCGCTTGGTGGCAGCGGCGAGCTTGGTGATGGAAATGGAACTGGTGTTGCTCGCCAGGATCACGCCGGGCTTACAAACGCGGTCAAGGGTTTGAAAAAGCTGTTGCTTGATCTCCCATTTTTCGGTGGCCGCCTCCACCGCGAAATCCACGTTCTTGAAATCCTCGATGGAAGTGGTGGTGAGGATGCGGGACAACACCGCGTCCTTCTCTTCGGGCTTCATCTTTCCCTTGTCCACGCCCCGCTGGAGATTCTTGCCGATGGTGGCGAGCCCCTTGGCCACAAAGTCCGAATTGATGTCCTGCATCACGACGTTGAAACCCCTCAAGGCGAACACGTGGGCGATGCCGTTGCCCATTTGCCCCGCGCCGATCACGCCGATGGTTTGAATGGCCATTTGCTTCCTCCGAATGCCCTTAGAATACCGGAGCGGGCTGGAAGCATAGATCGACCCAGATTTAATGTGATGAACGCTACACCCGTCATCTAAGGTGAAAACCATGTCCTCCAACTACCCCACCTCTTTCGCGCTTCTGCTGATTCGCCTATCGGTGGGTCTTTCCGCCTGCTGGACCGCCTGGCCGCACCTGCATGCTTACGGATTGCATGGGATCAACCTCCACACGGGCCTGGCCCTCATGGTGTGGCTGCTGCAATTCCTTTGCGGAGGCATGATGGTGCTGGGATTGCTCATGCCTTGGTCCTGCATTCCCCTGCTCATCCTGGCCACCTCGGCCTTGCGCTGGCCACCCCAGGCCGCTTCGGTTTTCCCGCTGTTGCAACTGGTTGCTTCGATGATCGGTGGGCCTGGGAAGTGGGCGCTCTCCAAGTCATGATGAACAGCGTCCATGGGCGCCCGGCTTTTACCGATCGGGAACTAACCTAAGCCCTGGCGGCATTGTGACGTAAGCATGATGATTGTGGATGAACGGGGCGCGGGGGATTGGATGGAGGGAGACATGGAAATCGTTCGGGTTCCCGTGGACCATCGCATCCAGGCGCGATTGGAGGCGCTGGCGTTGCTCCAGAACGAAGTGCTGCCGGGCCTGCCCTACAACGAGCAGGATGCCGTGAAACAGGCCCTTGAGCGGGGCCTGGACCACATGCTCCATGAGCTGCTGGTGAGAACGGGTCAGCGGGAAAACTGACGGGTTCTCAACTCTCCAGTTCCTTCCTTCGGGTTTCCACCACGCGCTCGGCTTCCTTGCCTTGCAGTTCCTGCAAGTGATGGAAGGACCAGCTGAAGGTGCCTACGCCCATGGTGAGGGAGCGCAGTTCCACGATGACGTCGTTCATTTCCGCCTGGGGGATGTAGGCGTTGACCACGTCCCAGCCCTTCCAGCCGTGGCGGCCGTCATAGCCCAGGATCTGCCCGGCGCGGCGGGTGGTGACCAGGCGCTGGGCCTTGGCGGTGAATTCGTTGGGCACGGCGATCTGCAATTCGAGAATGGGTTCCAGGAGCACCGGTTCGCATTTTGGCACGCCCTCGGCCAGGGCCACCCGGGCCGCCTGCTGGAAGGCCGCGTCGGAACTGTCCACGGTGTGGAAACTGCCATCGTACAGATTCACGGCGAAGTCCACCATGTTGAACCCCAGGGGCCCGCGCTTCATGAATTCGAGGGAGCCCTTCTCCACGGAGCTGTGGTACTGGCGGGGCACTGAACCACCCACGATGGTCTCGGTGAATTGGAATCCCGACCCCCGGGGCAGCGGCTTGATGTCAATGTGCACATCGCCGAAAGCCCCGTGGCCACCGGACTGGTGTTTGAAGCGCCCGTGCTGCTTCACGGCCTTCTTGATGGTCTCCTTGTAGGGCACCATGGGGATTTCCGAGGCCACATCCACGTTGAAGCGGCCCTTGAGTTTGGAGATGGCCACCTTCAGGTGGATATCCCCCTGGCCCCAAAGCAGCTGCTCTTTGGTTTCCGGATTATGTTCGAGGGTGAGGGATGCGTCTTCTTCGCTGAGCTTGTGCAAGGCGCCGCTCAATTTCACTTCATCACCGGCTTTCACGGTCTTGATGGATACGCAGGTCAGGGGTTGCAGGGGCTTGGGCCAGGGAAGCTCCACCGCGCCGGTGGGAGCCAGCCCGATTCCGGTATGGGCTTTTTCCAGTTTTCCCAAGGCGACGATTTCACCCTCCACGGCCTTCGCCACCTTGGTATTGGCGCCCCCTTGGGTCTTGAACATTCCGCTCACGGTCATGCCGTTGAGGGCCATGCCATCCGAAAGATCGCCCCGCCAGGCACGGACGTAACTAAGTTTGCCGATGTGCTGGGCATGGACGGTCTTGAACACCTGGGCCAGGGGCGACTTCTTGGGGATGTTCAGCCGGTCGGCGGTGGAGGACGCTTCGGGGGCTTCATGGCGCAGGGCCTTCAGCAGCCGCTTGATGCCCAGGTCCTGCTCGGCGCTGCCGAAAAACACCGGCACCATGAGATCCGACTGGAGATCCTTGCGCAGGTCCGCGTAGATCTCTTCCACGGGGGGCACGGCCTCTTCCAGCAGTTCTTCCATCAGGTGGTCGTCGTGGTCCGCCAGGGCCTCGAGCAGGTACTGCCGGCGCGCCTTTTCCTCGGGAAGCAGCTGCTCAGGCAGCTTGATGAGATCGGAATCCTTGCCGGGCACATACTTGTAGGCCCGTTCGCTCACGAGATCAACGAATCCAGTGATGTGGTCGTCGTCGCGGATGGGAATTTCACGCAGCACCAGGGGCCGCTCGCTGACGGCCTGCAGGGCATCCATGACCTCGGCCACTTTCACGAGGTGGGTGTCCACTTTGTTGATGAAGATGAGGTGCGGGATGGAATGGTCATCCAGGAATTTGAGGATCGGGGAGATGGTCAGCGCGCGATAGGGGTCCGGTTCGCAGACCACCACCGCCACATCCACCACCATCAGCGCGTGGAGGGTGTCCTGAATGAACTCCACGGAACCCGGGCAATCCAGGAAAGTCCAGCTTTCGCCCAGATAAGTGCAGGTGGCGATGCTCGTTTCCACGCTCATCTGCCGGCCCCGGGCCTCGGGCGAGGGATCCCCCACGGTGTTGCCATCCTTGATGGCGCCTTTTTTGAGGATGGCGCCGGTGGTATAGAGCAAGCTCTCCAGCAAGGAGGTCTTGCCCGAAAGATAGGGCCCAACGACGGCCGCCACCCGCGGCGATGAAACTACCTTGCCTGGCATCTGGAACTCCTCTGTCTCATGTGTGGCCCTATGTTTCTCCCAATGCGCGGGTAAAGGCAAGGATTAATGGTTTTCGGGCGCCAAAGGTGACGATGAGCACCCCAGCGGCAGGGTGGTTCAGAGCTGCCAGACTACCCCCCAAAAAGATGTGGTGCGTCCAAGGTAGGGTCTGCATGGGTTCTGAACCCGGATACACAAGGGAGGCTTGACTGGTTCGGCCCCCTCGGACCGAAAGGTTGAATTACCTTGATTTGACGGAATAGGCAAAAAATTCTAGGTAAAGCCATTGATAAAATATCGTTTTCATCCCATACTCTGTTGTCGAGGCTTTCGCGCAGCCCGGCCAGATATCTTCAATAGGGTTTGGTATTTCAGATCGAAGCTAACCTATGAATAAATATCTTAATTTTCCTAGAAACCCATCCTTCCCCGGCTGGATGAATAGGAGAATGTTGCGCTTTTTTATTTGGATGTTGTTGCTCTGGCCGACACTTGTCTGGGCCCAGCGACCGACCTTGACCGTTTCCCAGAACATGAATTTCGGCAACGTGACCGCCAGCCCCACCGGGGGGACCGTGGTCATGAACCCGGCGGGAGGCCTGACTCCCGCAGGCGTGACCCTGGCTGGTGGAATCGTCACCCCCATGCAATTCCAGCTCCAGGGCGTGGCCGGGGATGCTTACGTCTGGCAGAACGTCCCGGTCAGCGCGGCGCTAGGCGGCGGGATCACCGTGGATACCTGGACCAGCAGCCCACCGGGGTACCCGTTGGGGGGGATTTTCACGGGCGCCCCCACGACCATGTTCGCGGGCGCCACGCTCCACATCCCCCCTGCCGCGGTACCGGGCGTCTATACCGCCACCATCACCAGGGTCAGGCTCCGGGATAACACCAATGGGAGGACTTCACGGCCGCGGGTAGATCGG
>JAJYMZ010000193.1 GCA_021786615.1 Acidobacteriota bacterium | reverse complement strand
ATTTGGAGAGGGGAAGCCGTTCATGATGGATGCCTGGTGGGGGGGCAGAAATGCTTGGATTATTTTGCACGACATCATTCAATCAGAATTGCACTCGCAGAGGTTCACAGAGACGGTGGAGGCTCGCAGAGAAAAATGAGATGTTTCGGGAAATCTCTGCGTATCTCGTTTTCCTCTGCGTACCTCTGTGAGCGTTCTTCCATCCCGATTGCGCGAACCAAATTTTCTGCGCGCACATGACTAGCGCTTTGTGGGGACTGATCCTCCCGTGTTCCGGAAGAGCTCCGAGTAAGTGCCCCGGCGCCGGATGACACGGGCCTTGTCCCCCTCCACCATCACCTCCGCGGGCAGGGGCCGCGCGTTGTACTCGCTGGCCATGGAGAAGCCATAGGCTCCCGCATCCAGGATCACCACCAGGTCGCCGGCCTGGGCTCGGGGCAGCGTCCTGGCCTCCGCCAGGATGTCGCCGGTCTCGCACACATCCCCGGCGATGTCCACGAGCTGCGGGTCTTGGGTCCTTCCGATGACGCGCACGCGGTGGTAGGCCTTGTACATGGCCGGCCGTATCAGAGTGTTGAATCCGGCGTCCACATTGACAAAGGTCTTGAGAGGCGTCTGTTTCACCGTGTTCACGCGGGTCAACAGGTAGCCGGAGCCGCCCACGAAGAAACGGCCAGGTTCCAGCCACAGCGTTGGTTCATAGCCCGCGGCGGCGACGCCCTCTTTCCAGACCGGCTCCAGCGCCTTGGCGAGATCTTCGGGCGACATGAGTGTCTGTCCATCCTCGTAGGGAATGCCCAATCCGCCGCCCAGGTCCAGGAAGGCCAGCTGGATGTCCAGCTTGTCCTTGAGGTCCTTCACCAGCCCCAGCATTTTCCTGGCGGTGAGCACATAGCCATCGGTCTCCGTGATCTGGGAGCCGATGTGGCAGTGGGCGCCCTCGATCCTGATCTCGGGCATGGCCTTGGCTTTCTCATAGGCATTGAAGGCGATGCCGTCCTGGAGATGCAAGCCGAATTTGGATTCGGAAACGCCGGTATTGATCTGGTGGATCGTGTGCGGATCCACGCCCGGATTGATGCGGAAGGAGACGCGGGCCTGCTTCTTCTGCCTTCGGGCCTCGGCCTGGACCTGGCCCAGTTCATCCATGGAGTCCACATTCAGCACCACGCCGAGTTCGATGGAACGGCGGATTTCACCGGGGTTCTTGGAAGACGACGTGAACATGATCTCGGGGCCGGTGTAACCCACTCGCAACGCCGTTTCGATCTCGCCCCGGGATACCACCTCGGCGCCGAGCCCCTTGGCTTTGAGGAGGCTGATGACGGCGGGATTCGTGTTGGCTTTGATGGCATAGAAGATTCTCAGTTTGTGGAAACGCGGCGCGAAGGCCGCGCGCAGCGCATCTACCTGGCCTCCGATGTGAGCTTGGTCATAGATGTACAGTGGCGTCCCGTAAGCGTCCGCGAGGCGGCGGAAGGCCGCGGCCACGCCCGGCTCTCCCGCGTGGTCCGCGCGAGCGGCCAGCAGCGCCTCGTGGAGCGTAGGGCGCGCCACCTGGGCGTACAGGCCTGGAGAAAGCAGCAGCAGCGCGAGACTTAACTGTCGAAATCGCATGGGGAACTCCGATTGGTTTTGTGGATTCTAGTGTAATGCGCGCAATAAATTTTGTTCGCACTGTTGGGGAAGAAAAGCACTCACAGAGGTACTCAGAGGTAAAGGAGGCAATCAGAGGTTTCTTTTACGTCTCTGAATTTCCCTGCGAACCTCCGCTATCTCTGCGAACCTCTGTGATTTTATTTTTCATTGAATGATATCGTGCAAATTATGAACATTAATAGCGGTGGATTCATGGGATTTATGGACGGACTTCCGCGGGCAGGCTCCAGGCGGCCCGGGCGCTGTCCAGGATCGGCTCGGGGACCTGCACGAGCACCGGGTGCAGGGCCGGATCCATCCAGCGCAGCACCGTGAGCAGATCATCCGCTGGCAGGGCCGTGCAGCCGGCAGTGCCGCCGCCTGGCGGGGGCGACACGTGGAAGAAGATGCAGCTCCCCGCGTTCTTGAGGGGACTTATATCGTTGTAGTGGATCACCACCATGTAGCGGTAGTGGTCCGTGTCCATGCGCAGGTACTCCGCGGAGCGCCAGGTCCTGGGCGCGTCCGGGGAAGCCAAGTGGACCAGCCGCGCGTAGTCGGGGTCATCCGGATCATCCACGCAGCGATCGCACTTGGTGGCGGTGGTGTAGGGCAAGCGGACGCCGTCCGGGGCCTTGGGCGCGTAGCCCCACATCCCCCCGAAGGTGAGAATGCCCGCCGGGGAGCGGCCATCCCCTTCGCGTTTCACGGGCCCCGGCGCGGGCTGCGGCGGGGCGCCCTCGTCGCTTCGCCACGCCATCCCCTTGCCGCCGATCCAGACGGGCAGCGCCGTGCCAACGGGCGCAAAGACGCCTTTCCGGAGTTCAAAGCGCTGCAAGGTTCCTTTGGGACTGTCCCAATCCGGCGTGGTCACCAGCAGGATTTGTCCTGCTTCCGCCAGTTCCGGTGGCCTGCGGACGATGGCTTCGAAGGGCAGGTTCATGATGGGGTAATCGCGGCTGGTGGCATGGTCGAAGTGCCACCACTCCTCCTTGAGGACCTTGAAACCTTCGGCTGCCATGGAGGAGATGAGCAGATCGCGGTTTCGCCGGGCCTCCTCGGGCGCGCCGGCATAATCCGCGTGGGCTCGCGGGGACATCTCGTCATAGTCGCTGGGCATGGCGGCGGGTGCATCGTCCCCCAGGCGGTCCCCCAGGCGCACCAGGTCCAGATCCACGGCGCAGCCACGGTTGTGCACGGAGCCTTTCGCGGGGTCCGCCACATAGTCATGGTTGGCAGGGGCCGTGGCTTCCCAGAAGACCTTGGTGACCCACCAGGGGCGATACGCGTCATGGATGCGCAAGGTGAAGCCCAAGGGCCTTAAGGCGCGATTCACGCGCACCAGAGCCTCGGCCACGGGACGCTGCAGGAAGGCCTTGGCCTGGCTGTAGACCGGGGCCCCCAGGAAGTTGTCCTTGGACGCGTAGCGGATGTCCAGTCGCAGAGTAGGGTCAAGGGTGGTGACCTCCACCAGGTCCGGCCTCAGCCTGGCGGCGGGCCAGTGAGGAGGCGTGGCGGCACGGGCTTCCTGGATGAGCGTTGCCACGGGCCGCGGCGAGAAGGGAACTTGGCGAACCTCGGCCCTGGGCCACAGGATGGTGGAAAGCGCGAAGGAGAGGGGGACCAGCCATAGCTGCGACATGGGGCTCCTTGGCTCAGGCGGGGTCACGGGTCACGCGCCGGTTGAGGGAACAGGTGACTTCGTAGGGGATGGTGCCCAGGAGCCGGGCGGTGTTGGCCACGGAATGCGGATCGGCAGGCTCCCGGCTCAGCAGGACCATGGATTTGCCCGTCCGCACGTCCACGGATTCAGGAACCACGACGGTCAGGGAATCCATGGACACCTGCCCCACCACGGGGTAGGTGGCTCCCTGGTATCCGGCCTGCGCGCGATTCGCCAGGGCGCGCGGATACCCATCGGCGTATCCACAGTCCAAGGTCACCAGCCGGACGGGCTGGGGCGCGACGTAGGTGCAGCCGTAGCCCACGGTGGTTCCGGCGGGAACGAGCTGGGACCGGAACACCTCGGCCCTGAGTTCAAGAATGGGCGACAAGCCGGCCTGCCTGGCCTCTTCCAATTCCGAAAGTCCATAGAGGGCGATGCCGCAGCGCACATGGGTATCGCCCTCGGTGAAGCCGCGAAGGCATCCGGCGCTGTTGGCGTGATGCACCTGGGGCAGGGAAATCCCCGCGTCCCGCAGCTGGGCCAGGCCATCCAAAAAACGGCTCCGTTGTAGGCGGGAGAAACGGGGATCGGGGTCCTCTGCCGCCGCGAAGTGTCCCATGGCGCCGCGGATCCAGGGTTGCAGGCGCCGGATCGCGTCGAGGCAGGTCCCCAGTTCGGAAAGCAGCAGGCCGGACCGCCCCATGCCCGTGTCCAGCTTCAGATGCAGGCCCACAGGATGGCGCGGCACCAGCTCCGATAATTCCAGAAGGTGTTCGGCGGAAACCACCGTGAGATCAAGGCCGTGGGCGGCTGCCACCGGCAAGGATTCTGGCCGGAAGCTTCCGAACACGAGGATCGGTGATGAGATTCCTGCTTGCCGGAGTTCCAGAGCCTCTGGCAGCGTCGCCACGCAAAATCCAGCCAAACCGGAGGCCTCCAGCGCGCGGGCCACCTGGACCGCTCCGTGCCCATAGGCGTTCGCCTTCACCACCGCGAGGATGCCGAGGCCTTTGGAGGCTTGGCGCATGGCGTTCAAGTTCCGGACGAGGCGGCCGAGATCCACATTGGCGCTCAGGGCGCGGCCATTCTGGGGCAGGCGGGCAGACGGTGCCATGGTGTCACTGACGGGAGGCATTGGGCCATGGTAACGGACTTTGAAACAGTCATGCGAGGATGGTGGCATCCTCCAAAGTCGTGCGTGAGGTCGTCCCATGAGTAGAGCGAAATTGCGTGGACTGCTGGCATGCGCCCTGATGGCGCTGGCCACCACGTCTGCGTGGACCAAGGAATCGCCCGCCTACGTGGTGATCAAGCCCGTGGCGAACCTCTACCGCGGCCCGAGGGAGGACGCGGACGTCGTCTCCCAGGCCCTGCTGGGCGCGAGGCTGCTGGAACTGGAGCGCAGCGGGGCCTGGGTACGCATCAAGGGAGAGGATGACTATCCGGGTTGGATCCAGATCTCCAGCCTGCGCGCGCTGGAAACCGGGGAACACTACCCGGCTTCCCTGGAACCGGGAAAAGCCCTAGAGGTGGATTCCTTAAGCGCGAACATCTACGTTGAACCGGATGTGACCAAACATGCTCCAGTGATGACAGCGCCCTTCGGCGCGCGGCTGGAACGCGTGGACGGCCGCAAGGACACGGAGCGATGGCTGGAGATCAGGCTGCCGGACCATCGCATCGCCTGGATTCAGCGGGGGGACGCGCGCACGGATCTGAAACCCCTGGGAATCGAGGCTTCCCTTGAACTGGCGAAGCGTTTTCTGGGTGTCACTTACACCTGGGGTGGTTCCTCCAGCTTCGGCTTCGACTGTTCCGGATTCACCCAGACCATCATGAGGCGCCGAGGCGTGATCATGCCCCGGGACGCGAACATTCAGGCCGCCTGGTCCGGGCTGGTTCCCGTGGCAGATCGCACCCGGCTCCAGCCCGGCGACCTGCTTTTCTTCGGCAAGGACAGCGCCAGCATCACCCACACGGGGATCTATCTCGGCAAGGGCGCCTTCATCCATGACACGACAAAAGATCATCCGCGAACCCAGATTTCTGATCTCAGTGATCCCTATTGGTCCAAGCTCCTTGTGGCGATGCGGAGGCTCAAATGAAACGGCGCGAACTCTTCCAGACTTTGGTGGCGGCCACGGCCGGCGCGGCCCTCCTGGGCGGCGATGGACTCGCTCTCGGCTCCACGAAAAAGTCTGGCGCGACCACCTTCTCGACCCAGATCCAGCGGCTGCAGCTTCGGCATACCTGGACCACCACCATGTCCTCCAGCGCCTACCGGGACACCTTGTACGCCCAGTTCACCCGGGATGGCATCACCGGGTACGGCGAGGGGGCGGGCATCGTGCGCTACCAGCAGAATGCGCCGGGGGGCCAGAAGGCGCTGGATGGGGTGCGGAAGTTGATCACGGACGCGGACCCCTGGCAGTTCGCGAAATTCCTGACGGATCTGGACCGCCATTTGCCGGGCCAGCGGGCCGCTCTGGCCGCTGTGGATCTGGCCCTGCTGGACTGGATCTGCAAGAAGCTGGGCGTTCCGCTCTACCGGTTCTTCGGACTCGATCCCGCGGATGCCGCCATCACCAACATGTCCATCGGCATTGACACCCCGGAGATCACGCGGCAGAAAGTCCGCGAGGCCGCGGATTTCCCCTTCCTCAAGGTCAAGGTGGGCCTGGACACGGATGAGGCCACCATTGACGCCGTCCGCAGCGTCACCAAGAAACCGATCCGGGTGGATGCCAATGAGGGCTGGACCAGCAAAGAGGAAGCCGTCCGGAAGATCAACTGGCTGGAAACCCAAGGCGTGCAATTCATCGAACAGCCCATGCCGGCCCACATGCTCGAAGAGGCCCGCTGGGTGCGCGCTAGAGTACATTTGCCCATCTTCGCTGACGAGGCCTGCCACTCGGCCGAGGACATTCCAAAGCTGCGCGATGCTTTCGACGGTGTCGTCATCAAGCTCGACAAGGCCGGCGGGCTGATGGAGGCCCACCGGCAGATCCTCGTGGCCAAGGCCCTGGGCATGAAGGCCATGCTGGGATGCATGGTGTCGAGCTCGGTCACCATCACGGCGGCGGCGCACCTCTCGCCGCTGGTGGATTACGCCGACCTGGACGGCAACCTTTTGATCGCCAATGATCCCTTCACCGGCGTGAAGGTGGACAAAGGCAAGCTCATCCTGCCCAGCGGCCCTGGCCTGGGACTTGTGAAGGTCTGAGCCATGATCAATAGATCCATCATCCATTTTTTGAAGGCCGTGGCCCTCGGGCTGGCCCTATGCCTTTCCCTTCAAGCCCAAGCGCCCGATCGCTTCCTGGATCAGCCTAGGCCAGCGGGGGATGGCGTCCGCCTGGTGGTCTTCAACCCCACCACCTTCAACATCAAGGGCCTCGCCGCCTTGCGGGAAAAGGGAATTCTCAATGTCCCCGATCTCACGGTGATTGGTGTCTACCACGTCAAGCAGAAGGACGATTTTGAGGATTCCAGACAACTCGTCCGCGAGAAAGGGTTCGGCTGGTTCAAATTCCATGTGGTCTCTGGCGACCTCAGCGAATCCACGCTCTTCGAGAAGAACGCCTGCACACCCGAATTCGAGACCATTCTCAAGAACGCCGATGGTGTCATTTTTTTCGGCGGCCCCGATATCCCGTCCTCCATCTTCCACCGGAAGACCAACCTGCTTGTGGAGATCACGGATCCCTATCGGCACTATCTCGAACTCTCGGCGATCTTCCACTTTCTGGGCGGGTCTCAGAACGGAAAAAGAAAGGCGCTTCTCGATTCGCGGCCCAAGTTCCCGATCCTCGGGATCTGCCTTGGTTTCCAGAGCCTGAATGTGGGGACAGGAGGTACGCTCACCCAGGACATCTGGTCCGAGATCTACAAGAAGGCCTATGTCGAGGATGTCATCGCCCTGGGAGCGGAGCATTGGCACAACAATCCGTACCAACGGCTGTATCCCCAGGACAATCTCATGGCCTACAACTTCCATACCCTGAATCTCCGTGGGAAGGGCGAGGTGGCGAAGGAGCTGGGCTTCAAGAGGACGGATCACCCTAAGGTGCTCAGCTCCCACCACCAGGCCCTCGGGTTGCTTGGGAAGGGGTGGCTCACCATCGCCACGTCGCGGGACGGGAAGGTCGTCGAAGCCATCGAGCACCAGAAATTCCCCAACGTCCTGGGCATCCAGTTCCATCCTGAGCATCCAATGTTGTGGGACACCGAGCCACGGTTCCGTCAGAAACCCGGCGATCCACTCACCAGCTACAACGCCATCCTCGCTGGGACTCCAGGGAGCCTTGAGTTCAACAAGGCGATCTGGAATTGGTTTGGCGGAAAGCTTAAAGCGAGCCACTGAGGGAAAAATTCAACGGCGTGCCGTTTCAATATTTCTGGTCGGGGCGAGAGGATTGTTGGGTCCGCCCTCTAACTTTCACCTTGGCACCATCCATCTACCGCGGCACGGCTGCGCACGCCCATCCGCTTCGCGGACCGGTTTCGACGCA
>JAJYMZ010000194.1 GCA_021786615.1 Acidobacteriota bacterium | reverse complement strand
TGCCGGGACAGCACCAGGCACTGGTCCAGCAGGCCGCAGACTTCCTCCCCCAGCTCGGCGCGCTTGCGCGGGGAGAGGTCCAGGCTGGCCTCTTTAACTTCGTCGTAGGTCAGGCGTTTTGTCGAGTGGATCACGCTTTCCGTGAAGCGCGTTTCCACGATCTCCAGCTCAGGGGAGATGGTCATCCAGGCAGTCATGGTCAAGCGGTCCACACCCTCGCGGAGTGAGCACAGATCGCCGCTGAGACGATCGGGAATCATGGGGATCACTTCATCAGGGAAATAGACGCTAGTACCCCGGAGATTGGCCTCCTGATCCAGCGGCCCGCCTTCCTTCACGTAGTGGCTCACGTCCGCGATGTGGACGCCAAGAATCCAGCCGCCGCCTTCGTCATCGGGCAGCACTTCCAGCGAGATGGCATCGTCGAAATCCTTGGCCGTGGGCGGATCCACCGTGACGATGACGAGGTCGCGCAGATCCTCGCGGCCCTTGATCCAATCGGCTGAAATGGCAGTGGGGAAGGGCGCCAGTTCGTTCATCACCTGAGGCGGGAATTCCGTGCGCAGGTTGAACAGCGCGGCGGTGAGCTTGTTCTCGATCTTCAGGTCCGTGGACTTGCCCAGGCGGGCCACCACGGTGCCGCGGATCTGCTTGGACGCCAGATCAGGGTCCAGCAGCACGCTGACGAAATCGCCGTCCTGGGCCAGTTCGGTTTCGGGCACCGCGATGATTTGCGACATGCGCGGCTCCATGGGAATGGCGCGCCAGCCCCACTCCTGTTTCTGCAAGTGCGCGGGCAGCGGATCGGTGCTGCGGGAAAGGATCTTGAGGATGCGGGCCTTGACCCTGCCATCGCCTGTTTCACCGCTGATCTCCGCCTGTACGCGATCGCCATGGATGGCGTCGTGGGTTTCGCGCCAGTCCACCAGGATGTCCATCTTGGCGGCCTTGGTGAGCCCAATGGGACGGAGGAAGCCGCCCGTTCCTTCGGGCTGGCCCAGGTAGGTGGCCTCGAAGGTCTCGAAATCGCGGTACGCCGCGCCCGCTTTGGGCGGAGCGGATTCCTTCGGCCTGGCGGGACGGCGATCAGCGGCGCGGGGAGTGGATTTCGGAAGGTAGCGGCTCTTGCCGTGGTTGGTCATGTTTCAGGATATCAGACGCGGTGGCCGGGCTTTGCCCGGACACCACGTGGGGGAGCACGAGGGGGGACGCAGAGGGAGCGAAGCGACCGGGCGGTCCCCCCTCGTTCATATCAGGCTGTGGGGCCCTCTTACTTCCGCACCAGCATGTGCTTGGCCAGGAAGCCTTGGAAGCGGCCCAGCGCCAAGGCCAGATGCAGGGTGCCCAGCAACCCGAAGAAGCCGCCGACGGCACTGAGAAACAGGACCCAGCCGGTGTGCGGCAACGGTCCGTAGCCGAAGTCGAGGCTGATGGAGGAGCCGAAAAACCAGTGGGCGATGGGCGCCAGCATGAAGCTGATGGAGAGCGACAGGCCCGTGACCATGAGCGTGAAGAAGAGGATGCCCAAGGGGAGATGCAGCACCAGGTAGGCGAGGCTGCTCCAGGTGTGGCCATCAGAAAGAAGATTCTTCAGCCGTTCCATCCAGCCCTTGCCTTCAGGGAGCAAGCTCGGCCGGCGCGGCATGCGCACGTCCAGAAGGGCTTCCACAAGACGGCCCTCCACCAGGGCCAGCATCCGCACGGAGCCCAGGAAAGCCAGGGCGAAGGGGATGCCGATGATGAGGACGAAGAGTCCCAGCGAGAGGCTGAGGCCCGCCACGGCCCAGGTGAAGAAGAAAATGCCCGTGGCGAGAGACATCACGAGATACAGCAGGGAGGTATAGGCCTTGGGTGTCTTCAGCACTTCAAAAAGACCCGGCCATGGGGCCAGGGGCGCGTCCTGTTCCGCTGCAGCTAAGGCGCCCTTGGGGTGCAAGGCCTGGGCCACCACCGCCTCGCGCTCCAGGTAGGCTTCGGCCACTTCCTCCGGCGTTCCGAAAGCCATCAACAGCGAAGCCAGGGCTTCGGATTCTGGCAGCTCTGGATGTTCTTCCTTCATGGCCGCGAGGCCGCTGCCCAAGTGGGCTTCCGCGTCCCACAGGGCATCCTGCACCAGGGCTGGATCAGCTCCGCGGAGGGCTGTTTTCAGGGCTTTCAGGTAGGACTCGATGGACTCAAACATGATTCACTCCTTTCAACATCGCGTTCACCCATTGGCTGGTCTGCTTCCACTGCTGGGCCCAGGCGGTCAGCGCCTTGCGGCCATCCTTGGTGATGCGGTAGTACTTCCGGGGCGGGCCCGTGACGGAAGGTTCCACGCGGCTATCCAGGAGTCCGGATGACTCGAGCGATCGCAGGGCCGGATAGAGCGCGCCCAGCTTGGCGATGGGGGCCCGCTCCTCCAGCTCCTTGGCGATATCGTAGCCATAGCGGGGCTCCGTGGCCTGGGCCAGGGTGGCCAGCAGCAGCAGGCCCACGGTGCCCGCATTGAGCTCCTTCTGGAATTTACGTTCCAGGTCGTCCAGCTGATCAGGGTCCATGAATGCCTCCATGTACTGAGGTACAGGCAGTATTGAGATAGTATTAGTATCAAGTTAATAATAGCAAGCCAAAAGCAAAACGAGGATATGAGGCATGAGGTATGAGGTTCCACCCTCAACCCTCAACCAATGACTCTCGACTTGAGACCCAGGCCGCGGCCCTCAGGCCGGGTCCTCTTTGCCGCGAATATCGTGTTTGATGTGGGACATCTCTTCCTTGGTGATCCGCCTGGCAGGGAATGCCACCCCAGGAGGGTTCCCGCCTCTGCAAGGCCGAAGGCCGAGCAGGAGCGCGCATGCGCGCGATAGGCGGGATGAAACCGTAGGTGGCATGGACCTAATCGGCATCTCCGCGGATGTCCTTTTTCATGAGGTCCATTTCATCCCTAGTGATTCGCCTCGCGGGAATGCCACCCCAGGTTTCCCCTTCCGGTACCCGGCTGCCGGGCAACACCACGCTTTGGGGCAGGATCACGGCCCGCTCGCCGATCTCCACGTCGCCCATGACGCAGCACCCCGCGCCCAGGGTGGCCTTGTCGCCGATCCGGACTGGCGCCACCACCAGGTTCCCGCCACCTCCATAGTGGGCGAAAATGCGCACGGATCCGCCTAGGGCCGCGTCATCGCCGATGGTGATGAGCTGGGGATCTGAAATGTATTCGGTGTTGATGAAGGCGTGGCGCCCGATCTTCATGCCCATGGCCTTGAGGAACCAGACGCCGAAGGGCGTCAGCGTCACGAAGGGCAGGAAGGTGAAGCGCACGAGGTAGAACAGCGCGTTGTGCAGGAACCAGGGCACCGCCACCAGCTGGTAGTAGCCGCCCTTGAAGGGCTTCACCCGGGTGGGCAGCAGAAAGTTGAAGATGGGCACGATGATGAGCAGGTGCAGGCCGAATCCGAAAAAGCACAAGGAGCCGATGAAGCCGAGCCAGATCCAATGCATGAATGGCGGCCAAGCCGCGCCCATGCCCGCGAAGCGATGCCAGCCCCACAGCACCGGAGCCAGCGCCAGGCCCAGCGCCGCGGAGGCCAGCACGTAGACCAGCAGCACCACGATGCCATAGCTCACCCGGGCGAAGCGCCGGAGCAAGGCTTCCACCCTTCCACTGGGGGGCGGACTCTTGGAATGGTCCTGGGCGAATTCAAGCATGGGCCATCTTCGCACCTGAACGCAGGTATTTTCGATTGACGATTTTCAATTGACGATTGGGGACACGACTGATGCGCTAGGCTTCAATCGAAAATCGAAAATCGAAAATTTTAATGCTTTCCCACTGGGCCACGGATTCACCCCCTAAGATACCCATATGCATCTGGTCCTGCTCCGACTTTCCGCCCTGGGCGACATCCTGCGCGTATTTCCCGCCTGGACGAACCTGCATGAAGCGTTTCCAGACGCACGTTTTCAAGCCGTTGTGGAAGACCGCCACGCGTTCCTGCTGGAGCCCTTGCCGTGGCTGGAGCCTGTGGTGGTCCGGCGGAAAGAACTTTCGAACCCCTTCAAAGCGATGCGGGAATTGAAGTCCGTGGCGGCGCAGCTCCGCCATGCGGATGCGAGCCTGGATTTCCACGGCATCCTGAAATCCGCTTTGATCCCAAAATTCGCGAAGATCGAAGAGCGCTGGGGCGATGGTGTGACGAAGGAGGGGGCCGGCTGGATGCAGAATCATCCGCTGCCATGGCGTCATCAGTCCCGCTACCACCAGGCGCTGGGGTTGAGCCAGGCCTTCGGTGAAAGCCGCGGCGTCAGTGGCCTGGGGCGCTTCCAGCCCGCGCTGAAGGACGCCCAGCTGCCTTCGGCTGGCGACATCTGGACCTCCACTAGAAAACCCCGCATGGTGCTGGTGCCGGGCGCCTCCAAGCGCGGCGCCCAGAAGCGCTGGCCCCTGCGGCACTGGATGAGGCTCGCGCGGCTGCTTCATGGAAAGGCGGAACTGCGCTGGTCCCTGGGTCCTGAAGAAAAAGACCTGCGAGCCTGGCTGCCCGCCGAAACAGGTGTTCCCGCGCTGCCCCCGCTGGGCCTCTGGCCCCTGGCTTCCGCCCTTCGCCAGGCCGACCGCGTCCTTTCAGCTGATACCGGATTGCTGCACATCGCGGTCTTGTTGGGGGTTCCCGTCACTGCGATCTATGGACCCTCGGACCCCGTGGTGTCAGGCCTTCCAGAAGGCGCGGGCCAGGTGCTGCGCACGGACATCGGCTGTTCCCCCTGCCGTGAGCGGCAGTGTCAGCGGCGGCAGTGCCTGGAGGAATTGGAACCGGAGCTGGTGGCAAAGGTTGTGGGCTCTGGGCTGTAGGGTGTGCGTAAAAAAGCGGCCCTGTGGGCCGCCCTGGGGTTTGTGAGAGCCTGGATCCCGTTTACTGAGGAATGACGCGAGATCCAGGCTTTTTTTGACTTTCAAAAATGGATCGTAAAAAACAGTGACCCATTTTTCAGGCCCTACCCTCGGCGGGATTTTCCACCAATCCACCGGAAGAGCAGCTCCTTGCGCAGCAAGGTCAAAAGATCTTGAACGGAGGGACGAAGCACAGGAGGAACCTTCCCTTTCGCGATGCGCCGCCGCGCCCTGGAGTTCTCCAGGTCTTGACGCCAGCGAGGCAGGGCTAGGAAGTTGCCGTCGTCCCGGTTCGGACCAAAGAGCCGTAAAGCGGCCACCTTCACTAGGGCATAGGTTGCTGCAACCATGGAAGGCACCCTAGCCATGGACACCGGGTTCCGGCACTGATCCTCGCCCAGACCGATGTCATGCTTCAACTCGCGGTGCAAAACTTCAATCTGCCAGCGATCGAGCACGGCCTGTGTAAGCGTCTCCACAGGGCTCGTCAGATCGTTAGTCAATACGTAGTAAGGTTCGTTGTATTGATACTTTCCAGATGGGCCGAGGTAGGGAATCGGCAACAGAAGGATCAGACGCAGAACGCCAACATGGGATTTGTCGAAGCGCCATATCACTGGATGCGGTAGGACTTTGTACTTGAGATCCCGCACGTCACCGCCGTAGTAAAACTTCCCATTGAACACCGGAAAGACAGGGTCTTTGGCGATCTGATCGGGAGTCGGGAGACGATCCCCATGCATAACTCCAGAAACAGTGGGAGGAGCGTAGAGGATTGCGTCCCTACGGGTACGCCCCACCAAACTCACGCGGTCGGGGAGGTTAGGAAGAAGTGTTTTGTTGATATAGGCGCCATCAGTCGCGACGATAAGCAGCCGGTCCTCGGCCCCAAGGGAATCAAGGGCAGCCCGGAGCCACTGGATTTGCATCAATCCAACCTCGGTCGCTTTCGGCAACTTCGGTTCCTGGGCCTTGATCGCGGCTTCTTCTTTTGTCGGACGACCGCGGCGGCGCGGAGGCAAAGATACGGCCTTGGGATCCTTCTTCCGGCGCTTTTTTTTGCCCTTACCCGGAATGAGGTCTAATCCCACCGTCACCGCAGTTGCCCTAAAATTTTCCCGAGTTGGGAGAGTCAGAGCGATATGGCTCAAGGGAACCCCCCAAACAAGTTGGACACCGATTCCTTTAGGACCTGCGGCATCGAAATTCCATCGAGCCGCATATAGGTTCTGGGAGGTCTTCTCGACCATGGTTGCGTCGAGAGCAGCCGTGATGGGAGCACCCTTGTCGAACAGAGGAAGCGCTGCCTCCAATGTGCCTTTGTGGACGGCCTGAAGATCCCAATGCGCTTTGGAGAACGAATGATAGACGGTGGCGTACCCACTTTCGGCTTCGCGGCCATCCAGCGAGAGGACGCCGGTGAGCGTCCCGACAGAAACACCCGCCACGAGCCCCAGAGCGGTGTTGCTAACGGTGTGGTAGACACTCACACGGTGAAAGGCAGGCCTGTGATGGCACCTGCTCAATTCTAAAACTTCATCGACAAGCCGACGGCGTGCATGACTGGCCTGTTTGGCCAAATTCTTAGCCGTTGCCGGATAATTGTTCTTCCGGGTTGAGAGATCTTGCGAGGAGGGCTCGAAGCCCTCATACTTATTGCTGGAGTTCATGTGTTGCTCCACAGGTTTCGAAAGAGGACGGGTGGTCGAGACCTGTCCTTTTTTCTTGGTTTGGGGTTGGGCCGATTCCCGGTGGCCAGGACGGGCAGACGAAGCCCCACCCGATTGAAATCTGGCCTACAGGGAGCGATAGTTGCACTCGCTAGGTTTCGGTAGGGCGGATGCCCAAGATATCTAGGAACCTCCTTTCTGCTTCGTCGTCGAGGTGCGGGGTCGAGCCGTCACTCACGAGGGATTATTTGTCGTTTGGCATTTCTGTGGATGGGAAACGATGAGTCCAGAGTTCTTGTTCAGAGACGCCGATTAGGTTTGCCACAAATTTCCGAACCACTGGGGAACATCCGGTTCTGACTCCGAGGCTGACCGTGGCCCGACTGATTTCTAAGTGGTCCGCGATCTGCTGGTGAGTCCAGCCTTGCTTCTTGATTGCTGCAATGATGTCCTGGGGGTGCCAGCCGAGAACTGTCATTCCCTCCTCCTTAATCTCTGGGCCTATACTTAAAGGTGATACAACTGCTTACTTAACGCTTACCTTCCGCTTACCATAATCTAACCCTCCATTCCGATGAGTCAAGAGAAATTCGATAAATCTGGCAAACAAAGCCCTGCCCAGCGCATCCGTGATGCGCGGGACCGGCGTGGTCTCACCCAAGCTGCCCTTGCGGCTCAACTAGGTGTGGCCAGACCAATGATCGCTCAGTGGGAAACGGGCACCCGCAACCCTTGGATCAGCACCTTGAAGCGATTGGCGACGGCCCTAGATGTCTCGTACGAATGGCTGGCCTTCGGTGAGGAAGGGACCATGCCCCATGTGGAAACACCGAGCCTGGACCCAGCTTTGTTTAAAGCAGTGAAGTCTGTCGTGAATGAGGTGTTTGAAGAGCGTGGCCTTGATGTCAGTGAGTTGTACTTCTATATGGTGGTAGCCACGGTGTACGCAGTGGCGCATCGACTCCAAATGGAACATCCAGCCCCCACAACATCCTCGTTCAAGGAAAATCTTCGGGAATCGATTCTACGCGTCCTCAATCTCAGTGCTTGAACATTTGGGGACTAGAGGGTTTACGTTCTCCGGCGTAGTTTGAGGATCCACTTTCGATTCCTGGCGTGACGATTCTTCGGTCTCCTGCCTGGGATGTGACGCAGTAAGCGGATGAAGGCTGGATGGTGGAACCGGTAACCGGGGAAGGAACGCGTGACTGCATTGGCGGCAGTGCCACCAATCCTTCGCATTGCGGGTTCGTCTCCTCCATTTGGCCACTTCTACAGGAAGGCGTTTCCGGCT
>JAJYMZ010000289.1 GCA_021786615.1 Acidobacteriota bacterium | reverse complement strand
GATCGAAAGGCACCAATTGCCCGAGCCGTTGAAACGCCAGCTGGACAAGGGCTTCGGGGTCATCCCCCAGGGTCAGGAGGTCTCCGACTTCCTCCACGATGCGGGTGCCCGTTAAGGCGGCTTCGAGGGGATCCTTTAGTTTCACCGGAGACATGCGCACCTCATGACTATATTCTCGGCATATCGTGACCCATTTCAATGGCCTGCCGTGAAAAATTCAATGATTGATTTGGATATGAGCCCACGGATCCAGGTTTTTAAGGGCTTCCCGGGTTTGGCACGGCCTTGGCTCCATGGTTGTGACCCGCATGCCGCGGACCTGAGAGGATTCCCATGAGCTTCATGACATCAAAGACCCACCAAAACCTTAAGGACGCCTTCGCGGGCGAGAGCCAGGCCAACCGCCGCTACACCTGGATGGCCGCCGTGGCCGAAAAGGAAGGCTTACCTGAGGCGGCCGAGCTCTTCAAACACAGTGCTGATGGTGAGACGGGCCACGCGCTCAAACACCTGATGTTCCTGGCGGAGAAGGCTGGCGATCCCGCCACTGGGCTGCCTTTGGGTGATACCAAGACGAACTTGCGATCGGCGGTGGCCGGTGAGACCTATGAGTACACGGACATGTACCCGGATTTCGCACGGCAAGCGCGGGACGAGGGCTACGCCGAAATCGCCGCCTGGTTCGAGACCTTGGCCAAGGTGGAACGCTTCCACGCGGGCCGCTTCCAGGCTGCGCTTGCCAAGCTGGACACGGGCGTGGTGGCATGATGTGCCCTGTCTTCGATGCGGCCATGGAAAGGACGCGGTTTCTCGCGCGGAGCCCTTTGCTGCAGCGCGCAGACGGCCTCCGGCTCGAATTGATCCCGGGCCTCGTCTTCCAGCCGGAAACCGGGGAGAGTGTCGAGGACCAGGTGATCGAGACGCTCTGGGCCGAAGGCAAGACCCTGGGCTCCATTGACCCCGCGGAGCAGGCGGAGGTCCGCGCCTCGTTCGCGGTGCTCACGCCCCGTCGTGAACCCGGCGGGCACTCCGTTGCCGCCAGTCTTCTGCTCGGATTTCCAGCCCCCGAGAGGGACCTGAAGATGGCCCAGCTCCGGGGACTGCCCGAGCAGCTTTGGCTGGAACTGGAATCCGGCTCCCTGGTTGCGCCCGAAGTGGATCGTGGCGCCGCGGGACCGGAGGACCGGCTACCCGCGGTGCTCGCGCTACGCTACTTTATACCGGACGGCGTCCGCATCGCCGCCCTCGTCTCCAACCACGCCGAGGTTCACGGTCGCTGGGCAGCGGCCACAGCCTGGTCCACCTGGACCGCCTGACTCGGCCTTTTCTAAGGAGAACACCATGGACATCAATATCGGAATCTCGCCCGAGGACCGCAAAGCCATCGCTGACGGCCTTTCCCGCTTGCTGGCGGACAGCTACACGCTCTACCTGAAAACCCATAATTTTCATTGGAACGTGAAAGGCCCCATGTTCCAGACCCTTCATCTGCTGTTTGAAACTCAGTACACCGAACTGGCCCTGGCGGTGGATCTGGTGGCCGAGCGCATCCGGGCACTGGGCTACCCGGCGCCGGGCACCTATGCGGAATTCGCGCGTCTCTCCAGCATTCCGGAACATCCCGGCGTGCCCACCGCCACGGCCATGATCCGCGAGCTGGTGGAGGGCCAGGAGGCCGTCACGCGCACCGCGAGATCGCTCCTGCCTTTGGTGCAGAACGTCAGCGATGAACCCACGGCGGATCTCCTCACCCAGCGCATGCAGCTCCACGAAAAGAACGCCTGGATGCTGCGCAGCCTGCTGGAAGAGTGAGACCCAAGGCGGCCATGGCCTTGAATCCGGATTCCGCAAATGGGCAGGATGAAATTGGGCACAGGCCTCAGGCTACAGGCTTCGGGGAAAGCATCGCTTCGCATTGGATCATGCTGAAGCTGATGCGAACCTGAAGCCTGAAGCCAGGCCTGGGTAGGGCCGCTCCGAGCTGGAAAAAAGCTGGCACCCGCCATTGAATCACTCGTTTTTATAAATCCGACTTTATTGGTAAACTACCTCTCAGCGATACCGCGCAACCACAAAGGAGATCCCATGGCCTACACCGCGAAGAACTTTGATCACTTGAAGGGAGGCGCCGTGAAGGGCCTCTCGGACGCCCAATTGGACCAGCATTTCACGCTGTACAAGGGCTACATCGCCAAGCTCAATGAGATGGAGGAGAAACTGGCCAGCGCCGACAACACCAAACCCAATTACTCCTTCAATGAGTACAGTGAACTCAAGCGCCGGGAAGCCGTGGCCTTCAACGGCTCCTTCCTCCATGAGCTTTATTTCGAGAACCTGGGCGCCGATTCCACTGTCAGCGCCGGACTCCAGGCCGCGTTCGATGCCGCTGGCGGCAAGGCCAAGGTCATCACCGACCTCAAGGCCTGCGCCATGTGCGGCCCGGGCTGGGCGTTGCTCACGCGCAATCGCCGAGATGGGAAGCTGCACACCTACTTCGTCGCCGAGCATCACCTGGGCCTGCCGATAGAACAGGACCTGCTAGTGGTGCTGGACAGCTGGGAACATGCGTTCATGGTGGATTACGGCATCGCCCGCGCGAAGTATCTCGATGTGTTCATCGAGGCCATCAAGTGGAGCGAAGTCACCAAGCGTTTCGGCGCCTGATCCAGGAGTTGAAAAGTTGAAGAGTCAAAAAGTTGAAAAGTCGGGGAGGTCGCAGCCTCCCTTGTCCCTTAACTCTTCGATTTTTGACTCTTCGACTTTTAACTTTTCAACTTTTTAACACTTCGGCCCATAGTCCCCCCTCACTTCAAGCCATGCCCTTGGGTCCGCCGGCTCATGCGCAGGATGCCGTTGAAGAGGGCTTCGATCTCATCCGCATCAAGCCCCGCTTGGGCCGCCCAGGCGCGGCGGGTTTTCAGCAATTCGGTTTCCCGGGCGGGGTCCTGCACGGGGGCGCCGAGAGCGCGCTTGGCTTCTCCCGCCCGGGCGCTGAGCTGACTGCGGCGGCGCAGGGCCTCCACCAGTTCCTGGTCCAGGGCGTCTATGACCTCCCGCACTTCCCGCAATGCCGGGGAGGCCGCGCCTAGATCCGGCAAATCCATGGCTTTGGAGTGGTGCGGATCCACAGGAGCTTCTAGGCGCGCGTGGATGCCCTGGAGCGCCGCGATGAGTCCCGCGCGGGCTTCGGAGGCGTAGGGGTTCTCGTTCTGGATGGCGAGGAAGAGATGGCCCGCATCCGCGCGAACGGTTTCGATGACCGTGGCCAGCGCGCGGAAAGAAGCTGGCGCGAAGGGCGTTTCCTCCGCTCCCATATCCAGCAGTCCCTTGGCCAGGAAGAAAGCTGTGGCGTGGGTGTGCGCCATCACACGGTCATGGGCTTCGGGAGTGGATTCGATGACTTCGCTGCCAAGGGATTCGAACAGGTCCCGCACTCGCCTGGCGGCTTCGGGGTGGCGGGGACTGGGGCAGAGCACTGCCTGGAGGGGATCTGCGCGGGCGAGACTCAAGGGTCCGAACAGAGGATGGGTGCCAGCATGGGGGATGTCATCCGCAAGGATCCGGTCCAGCACGGCGCAGGGGATGGTCTTCACGCTGCCCACGTCTATCACGATATGTCGTGACTCGAGAGCGGGCCGGATTTCCATGAGCACCGCTTCTGTCTGGGGGATCGGCACCGCCAGCACGATGAGGTCAGCCCAATGGGCCAGGGCCGCGGGACTCGGGGCCTGGATATCCTCAGGCACCGCGACGGAAGGATCCCAGGCCTGCATCGCCATGCCGGCCTCGCGGATGAGCCCAGCCAGGGCAGATCCAAAGCGGCCGAATCCGATGATGCCGATGCGCAAGGGGAGACCTCGATGAAAAGGATTCAAGCATTCTACGTCACCAGTGACACTGCCATGACCCATCCAACGATTTCGTGCGCTAGGCTCCAGTCAGATCTCAGGAGCCTCCATGTTTGTTATCGCCGCCGCGGCCTTGGCTGTCGCACCCATCATTGCGTCCGTTCCTTCGTCCGATCCCTGGTCTGCCTACCTGGCCTCGCACCGCCGCCAGCACCACTTCGCGTTGCTGCTGCGCAAGGGAGAATTCCAGGGCCCCTGGATGGCGTCTGAAGACCTCCTTCGGACCCGGGTGAACGAGGAGTTGGCCCTGAGCATCCTGGAACCCGAAACAGCAGCAGCCTTATGGCGGGCGAAGGAATGGGACAGCGCCAAATGGGCGCTGCTGGGCCGGGACGGTTCCATTCTGCTGGAAAGGATTCCCGTTTTTGGGCCCCGTGAACCCTGGGCCTGGGGCCTGCCGGACTCGGTCCACGGGATGGTGATGGGAGAGTATCAACGAGCAAAAGCATGGCCAGAGCTGAGTGCCTGGGCCCAGCCGATTTTCGATTGGATGATGGAAGGAGATGCCGAAAACTTGGCGGAGCTTTCCCGCTTTCAAACCCTCGTGGCCAATCCCCTGATCCAATCCCTGCAAGCCTTGGGACGGACCCGGGAAGCGAATGAGATCAGCCCGCAACTGAACGTATGGCTGAAGGCGCAGAAGGACGCCCTGGCCGAGACTAAATAAATGACCTTTCGTTTCTTCGCAGAAACAGGACTTTCCTCGTAAGATGAGGGCTGTTCTTGGAGCCTCCCATGCCACGTCTTTGCTTTGTTCTCGTCGCTTCCGCAGCCCTGCTCGCCCAGACTCCGGCCCCTGTGCCGGAACACGGCAAACCTACCAGGCAAGGCGCGGAATACGTGGCGGCGGCGGCCACCAGCCCGGCGGCCAAAGTGATGGCGGAAATCAGGGACCACCAGCAGGCGGTGGCCAATCTGGAATACCTGTGCGACGAGATCGGACCGCGCCTCACGGGTTCGGAACAGCTGGTGAAGGCCCACGAGTGGATGGAAGCGCGAATGAAGGCCTATGGCCTTGTGAACGTCCATCGGGAGGCCTACGACTTCGGCCCCAGTTGGACCCGGGGCGTGGAAACCGCGCGGATCATCGGGCACAACGGCATCTCCCTGCAGGTGGCCCAGGTGGCCTGGAGCCCTTCCACGCACGGCCCGCTCAAAGGCGAGGTGGTCCTGCTGGGCGGCAAGACGCTGGATGAGATGCTGGGCCTCATCGGCCATCTGAAGGGCAAGATCGTCGTCATGGGCTCCTTCCCGAAGGCGGAAGGGGACCCGAAGGGCCGCCGCGAGAAGATGATGAAGCTCTTCAGCGCCATTCGCTCCGAGGGCATCGCCGCCTTCCTCCTGGGCTCCGAAAAGAAGGGTGGTTTCCTGACCATGACGGGTTCACCGAAGAACGGCCGTTTCCTTCCGGACGTACCGGCGGCGTTCATGAACAGCGAGCACCTGAATACCCTGAAGCGGCTGCTGGAGAAGCATGGCAGCCTGGAGCTGGAGCTGAACCTCGGCGGCACCACTTCCGAAAAATCCGTGCAAGCCTACAACTCCGTCGCTGAGATCCGCGGCGCCGGGAAGCCCGATGAAGTGGTGATCCTGGGCGCCCACCTGGACAGCTGGGATCTGGGCACCGGCGCTACGGACAACGGCACCGGCAGTGTCGCGTGCCTCGAAGCCCTGCGGGCCATCCAGGCTTCGGGTGTAAAACCCATGCGCACGATCCGCGTGGTGCTGTTCAGCGGCGAGGAGCAGGGCATCTTCGGAAGCAAGGCCTACGTCAAGGCCCACGCTGGAGAACTCAAGAACATCCAGGCTGTGCTCATTGATGACCTGGGCACCGGGAAGGTGCGGGGTTTCGCCATGGAGGGCCGGGAGGATCTGCGGCCCTTCATGGCCGAAGCTATCGCGCCGCTGAACGAGCTGGGTGTTCGGGAACTGCCCCTGGAATCCAGCAGGGACAGCGATCACGCACCCTTCGTAGCAGAAGGCATCCCGGCCTTCTTCGGCATCCAGGATGACGAGGACTATTTCACTACCACCCACCACAGCCAGGCGGACACCTTCGAGCACGTGAAGCCCGGGGCCCTGGTGGAGGGCGCCACAGCCATGGCTGTCACCGCGCTGGGCCTGGCGGACATGGTGCCAAGGCTGCCGCACCGTGCCGTCGAGAAGAGTGAGAAAAAGGCGGCTGCCGCGCACTGATCTGGGTGGCGAGCTGAGAGTCGAGAGTCGAGAGTCGAGAGCCGAGAGTCAAGAGTCGAGAGTCGAGAGTTAAGAGTCGAGAGCCCGCTGCCTACTGCCCGCTCGCCAGCTTCATCAGGGCTTCCAGGGCATGGCTGGGGCCCAGGGCCAGCAGTTCATCGCCGGACTGGAAGGTTTCCTCACCCCTGGGATTGAAGCGAAGCCCGATGCCGATGCGGTTGATGCCGACGATGAGGGCTCCCGTGCTGTCCCGCAGCCGCATTTCGCGCATGGTCTGGCCCACGAGCCTGGAGCTGGGATTCACGTGGATGCGCTCCATGCCCAACTCGAGCTGGTCCTGGTGCAGCACCACATCGAAGAAATTCATCATGTCAGGCTTCAGGAGCAGAGCCGCCATGCGCCGCCCGCCGATCTCGTAGGGGCTCACGATGTGCGTGGCCCCCGCGGCGGTGAGCTTGCTTTCAGTGCCCAATTTGGCGCTGCGGGCCACGATGGGGATGCTGGGCGCCATCTGCCGCGCGGTGAGTGTCACCAGCACGTTGTCCGCATCGGTAGTGAGCGCGGTGATCAGGCCTTTGGCCCGCTTGATGCCGGCCTTCTCCAGCACCAGCTCGTCCATGGCATTTCCGTAAAGGATGAGGTCGTCGCTGAAGCGTGGATTGGCGCGGCCCTTGTTGTCTTCCAGTTCGATGATCACAAAAGGCACCTGGGCGTGTTTCAACTCCCAGGCCGCCTGAAAACCCATCTTGCCGAAGCCGCAAATGATGATGTGGTCTGTGAGGGATTCCATCCGTTTTTCCATGCGCCGCTCCCGCAGATAGCCTTGAAGATCACCCTCGACGATGAGAGCCGTGAGATTGGAAATGGCGTAGGTGGCCACGCCCAGGCCGGTCACCAGGTAGAAGATCGTGAAGAGCTTGGTGTTGTCATTGACCTCTCCCATCTCCCGGAAACCCACCGTGAACAGCGTGGTCACGGCCATGTAGAACGAGTCCAGCCATTGGAGCTTGGCCAGGATGTGGTAGCCCACGGCGCCGGTCATGCCCACCACGAACAGCAGCCCCACCGCTTCCCGGAAACGGCGCATGGGCGCGAGATTGCCGAGCTTGGCCACTCTCAAGGGCGGTTCATCCGGGCAGGTTGGGTTTGATGCTGAAGTGCGCGGTGCAATGCGCCACCACGTTTTTACCGCACATGAGCCGGCACTCCAATACCGCGCCTCGCCTGGAAAGGCGCACCAACTCCGCCTTTCCAATGACTTCGCCCTTGGCGGGCTCGAGGTAGCGGATGTGAAGATCCTGCGTGGCGAAGGGCATCAGGCCATCAAACACCGTGCAAAGCGCCAAAGCGCAGGTCATGTCCGCCACCGTGGCCAGCACGCCGCCATTCACGCTGCCCCTGGGCCCATTGAGAGTGTGCTTGTTGGGCCGCAGGCTCACCGTGGCCTTGCCAGGATCCATCGCCACGAAAGCCATGTCCCAATCCTGGATGAGCGGCCAGGGCGCGAAGCGCGCCTGCACGCGCGCCAGGAGATCCGGCGCGAGGGAAGCGGGAATTTCGAGTGGAGGCATGGATACCACTTTAAGCCCGAGTTCTCTGATCCAGAAATTTTCCGTGAATCTGGATAATTTTCGATTTTCGATTGCCGATTGGAGATGCCAACATCCGTTGGACATCAATCGTCAATCGTAAATCGTCAATCGAAAATGAATCCCCTGAGTCACAACCCAAGGGTTTTGCGCAGCTCGGTGGCCATG
>JAJYMZ010000158.1:5732-7881 GCA_021786615.1 Acidobacteriota bacterium | reverse complement strand
CGGCGCCAAGGGGGCCAGGGCGCGCCGTTCGCCCATGGTGAGGCCGGGCCAGATGTTTTGCAGCCTTTCGGTGGCGAAGGCCCGGGCCTGGGGATGAGCCGAGGCATCCAGCGCCACAGCCGCCAAGGCCCGCCAGGGCAGCCGTGGCAGCAGGCGCGCGCGCAAGTGGGCGGGGGCCTTGGGGTGCTGGGCGATCCAGCGCAAGAGCAGGGGACGTTTTTGCAGCTCCTCGAGTTCCGCCGCGGCCTCGAGCCAGCCGGAGGGTGGCGCGGGGTTCAGCAGCAGCCTCAGGAATCTGGGCCACTCGATGGCGGGGGGAAGGGGCCAGGTCACGAAAACCATTCTGCGCTGGCACACTGTTTCCATGGCGCATGAGTTCAGCATTCTGGGTCGGGGGCGCGCGGGGCGGGCCCTGGGGAGGGCCTGGGGTGAATCTGTGGCACTGCTTCCCAGCGATACTGAACCCTCGGGATTCGTGTTGCTGGCGGTTCCAGATGACGCCATCACGGCCCAGGCGGCCCGATTTCCAGGGCGCTGCGCCCATCTCTCGGGAAGCCTGGACCTGGAGGGTGTGCCCTGCGCCCATCCCCTCACCAGCTTTGATGGCGAGCCCGCGGACTGGCGGGGGACGCCCCTCGCCCTGACTGGCGAGGTCCCCGGGTTTCTCGTGGACGCCTTTCAAGAACTGGGCTTTGAGCCTTTTCATTTAGAGCCGAAGCAAAAGGCTCTGTACCACGCGGCCGCGGTGTTGACCTCAGCTCATTCCGCCTCGCTCTGGCTGGGTGCGGCCGCCCTGCTGCGGGATGCAGGCGTCGAGCTCCCCGGCAGGGGCCTCCTGCCTTTGGTGGAGGCCACGCGGCGCAACATCGAGCGCCTTGGGGAGGGGGGCCGGACGGGGCCCTTCGTCCGCGGGGACGAGGCCACCATCGCGCGGGATGCGGCGGCCCTGCCGGAAGGTTGGCGGGAAATATTTCTGAAACTAGGGCATCTTGGATGAAGCCATGAACACGAACCAGAGCCCCAACCGTGGAACCACGGACATGCAACCGGTCTTCAGCCCGGAAGTTCTTGGCGTCGCGACGCCAGGCGTGCGGTTCCGGGATGCCCTCGAGCGCTTGAGCGCCCAAGGGGAACTGAAGGCCAAGCTGCTGCTGGTGGCCCTGGACCATTTCGCCAAGCGCGGTTTCGATGGTGTGCAGGTGCGGGAGGTGGCCGAAGAGGCGGGGGTCTCCAAGCCGACCCTTTATTACCACTTCGGCAGCAAGGAAGGCCTGTTCCGCCAGCTGTGTCTGGTGGCCCAGGCAGTGGTCGCCCGGCGCGTGGTGGATCTGGTGGAGCCCTTGCTGGAGCCGGTTCCCGTGGGTGCCGCCGCCATCCGGGCCTCGGCCTTGAAGTTGGCCAAAGGCTATGTGGACCTCCTCCTGGAAACGCCTGAGTTCACTGGCTTCATCTTCCGGTCTATCGCGGTGCCAAGCCCCGACAGCGGATTCCGGGACCTCATGCCTTTGGTGGAAAGAGCCCTCAGTCCCTTGGGCCTCTACATCCATTCAGTATTCGGCGTGACGCTGGAACAGGCCCGGAAAGAGGTCCTGATCTTCACGGCGATCTTTGGCGCGCTCATTGAAGAAGGGCTCCGGCGTCCTGAATATGCCATTGATGAAAAAGAACTGGCCTGGGCCGTGGATCGCTGGTTGCGGGGCATGGAACCTGTCCTGTGAGCCCAATGCTTTTTCGGTGCGGAATGGCCCTGGGCCTGATGATGTGTGGGGAGCTATTGATGGCGAAGGAACCCGTCCGGAATATGAAACCCATCCGGGCGGTGGTCCGCCCCCTTAATTTGGCGCAGCACGAAATTGAAGTGACGCTTGAACTGCCGGGCGAATCCCTCGCCAAGGGAGCGGTGATGGCCCTTCCAGCCTGGACGCCGGGATCCTACCTGGTGCGGGACTACGCGCGGCTCGTGGATCGCGTGAGGCTGAAGGATTCCAGAGGGGAAAGCCATGTTCCCAAAAAATTGGACAAGCAGCGCTGGCAACTGCCATCTCTGAAAGGCAACGCATTCATCAGCTATCGCGTGTTTTGCAATGAACTTTCGGTCCGCACGAACCATGTGGATTCCACCCATGCGCAGCTGGTGGGGGCCGCGACC
>JAJYMZ010000158.1:0-5722 GCA_021786615.1 Acidobacteriota bacterium | reverse complement strand
GTACCTGGAGCAGGAACTCCACCGGCCCTTCGAGATCCGTTTCGAGGGCTTTCCGGCCCCTTGGAAAGTGGCCACCAGCCTGGCTTTCAAAGACGGTGTCTACCATGCATCTGACTACGATGAATTGGTGGATTCTCCTTTCGAATTGGGGACGTTCCGGCTGCATTCTTTTCACGCGATGAACGCGGATTTCGAGTTCGCCATCACTGGCGAACACAATGGCGATGAGGGCCGGATCGTGGAAGGGGCGAAGAAAATCGTCACCCAGGCCGGCAGTATTTTTGGCGGCTTCCCCTTCCAGCGCTACACCTTCCTGCTGACCTTCAGCCCCAAGGCCAGTGGAGGCCTGGAACACAAGAATTCCACCTCGCTCCTGAGCGATCCCTTCCGGTTCAGCAAGACGTCGGGTTACGAAGGGATTTTCGGACTCATCAGCCACGAGTTCTTCCATGCCTGGAACGTCAAGCGGCTGCACGATCCCGCCCTCGGGCCCTTCGACTACCGTGGCGAGAACTACACCCGGCTGCTGTGGTTCCATGAAGGCCTCACCGACTACGTGGACAACCTGATCGCCATGAAGGCGGGCGTGATTCCATGGACCACCGTGGCTCGCGAGTGGGCCAAGCGCTGGACGGATTTCGCCGAGCGCCCGGGACGCCTGGAGCAGAGCCTCGAGGAGGCCAGTTTTGATGCCTGGATCCGGTTCTACAAGCCCAGCGAATTCACGCCCAACAGCACCGTTGACTATTACGAAGCCGGCGCGCTTGTGGGTTTGATGATGGACGCGCAGTTGCGCATCGGCTCCCACGGCGCGAAGGGCGTCGAGGATCTTTTCGCCCTGCTTTGGCAAAGGCATGGCGAAAAAGGCCTGACGGATGCAGACATCCGGAAGGCCTACCAGGATCTCTCAGGACTGGATCCAGAACCCTTCTGGGATGCCCATATCCGCCACTGCGGGCCTTTGGACCCAAGTCCCATCGAAGCGGCTTTCGGTTTGAAATTCGAGGCCAAGGCGCCCTGGGAAACCCTTCCCCCTGAGGACCTGAAAGACGCGACCGTCGCGCGCTTCGCCAGGAGTTTCGTGGGGCTCGAGTTCGGAACCTCGCCGGATGTCCCCACCATCGAGAATGTGATACCGGGCTCACCGGCCTTCGAGGCGGGGCTCAGCTACGGGCAGGAAATCCTGGCGGTGAACGGCTGGCGCACGGCCCTGGGAACCGAGGTCCAGCAGCGTGTCGCTGATATTCCAGCGGGGCAGGAAATCGCGTTTACGGTGGTGGATCGAGGCCGCGTGAAAACCGTTGCGGTGCCGGTGATCGAGAACCCCCGGCGCTCCTATCAGATCCTTCCCAATGTCAAAGCCACGGAAGCCCAGAAAGCCCTCTTCTCGGCCTGGACCGGCCAGCCATTCCCGAAGCAGTCCCCGATTGCTTCGGGATCAAGCAGCGTGAAGCCTTGAGCGGCCTTCCGCGCATTGTCGCCATCATCGCCGCCCACGATGAAGCCGAGCATATCGGAGGGGTGGTGACGGGGCTCCTGCCCTTTGGCCTGCAGCGCATCCTGGTGGTGGACGATGCCTCCCAAGACGGCACCGCCTCCATCGCCCGATCAGTGGGGGCCGAGGTGCTCCGGCTTCCGAGTGGGCAAGGCGGCGGCAAAGGCCAGGTCCTGCGCGCGGGCATCGCGCATCTTCATGACGATGATTTCGACTACTACCTATTCATTGACGGGGACGGCCAGCACGATCCTGGAGATCTCTCGAAATTCCTGGATCATCTCGCCGTCCACCCTGAAGCGGATTTCCTCATCGGCAGCCGTCTGGCGGATCGAGACAAGATTCCTGGAAAACGCTGGAAGACCAATGCGCTGGGCTCTTGGACTTTGGGGCGGATCGCCGGCGTGAAATGGGAGGACAGCCAGAGTGGATTCCGGGTGGTCCGCAAGAAGGTCCTGGACCGCTTGGATCTCCGCAGCACAGGCTTCGCCATCGAGATGGAAATGGCCATGAAGGCGGCGGATTGGAACTTGCACTGGGCCCACATTCCCATCCGCGCGATCTATCACGAAGGGGGCGGCAGCCACTTCCGGGGCGTCCTGGACACCTGGCGGATCGCCTGGTTTTCACTTCAATGTTGAGCTGGGTCTGTCAACACGAAAGAAAATGAAATCTGCGGAAAACTAGGCAGACATTCTGGATTGGAATAACATTTTTTTACGATTACATAAATGTTGATATTATTATGATTAATAAAATGCTAATCAATCAGGGCAGAAAACAGAAACCCATGGAAGATAGGGATTTAAGGCTCTTGAAGGGGTCCAATCCGCAGTGTTTTCCACATAACATGCGGATCGGCCGCCAAATGCGTTTTACTTCGTGTAAACCTGCATCCAAAGCCATTCTTCGGGCCTTTTCCCAGGGCGAATGATGCCAGTGTCAAGCGAAAGGTTTTGCCGCAGGTAACATCACCCCTGCATGGCGGCGGGAACTTCCTCCCTCGAGATCCATCCTTCCAGGGTTTCATCCGGGATGCCCAATTTGGAAAGATGCTCGGTGGCCATGCGCATGCTTTGGCCTTCGTCGCGGCAGATGAGCAGACGGCGTTTCCATGCGTTGATGACCTGGTCCTTCAGGCCCGTTTCTCCTTGAGCGATGCGCTTTTCCAGAAGAAAGCCCAAGTTGTTGGCGGCTCTCCGGTGGTGGGGATCCAGCTGCAAGGCTTTGTAGTAGGACTGGGTGGCTTCAGGCAATCGGTGCGCAACCTCCAGTGCCACGCCGTGGGCGTTCCAGACATCGGGATCATCCGGCGCCAGGGCCATGGCTTCCTTCACCATGCGCAGCTGGTCCTCGGGGCGCTGGGCCTTGCGGGCGCATTCAGAAAGGCCCAGGTAGGCGCTGTACTCGCTTGGGTCGGCTTCCAGGGCCTTGCAGAAGGTGTGCTCCGCTTCTTTCACCGTCCCTGTTTCCAATTGGATGTAGCCCATCTGGACTTGGAGATCCGCGGCTTCCGGATCCCGCGCGAGGGCTTCCTGATAGCAACGCAACGCGTCGTCCCAACGCTCATCCTCCCGGGCCATTTCACCCAAAGCCGCCCAGGGATTGGCCGCTGTGGGATCCGTATCCGCGGCCATGGTGAAGTAGGAAATTGCGCCATCGCGATCCCCCAGATCACGCTTGAATTCCCCTAAGAGGGCCTGGGCTTCCGAGAAGGTGGAGGCTGGAGGCCCCAGCAGGATCAACTTGTGCAGCTCCGCCTGGGCCATGTCCAGCTGACCCTGCACACTGAAGAGCTCAGCCACCAGGAAATAGCTGCTGGGCTCGGTGATGTTCAAACTGCGGGCGCGATGGACGCAGCGCATGCCCTCCTGGCTTTCACCGCGCTGCAAAAGGAATTCGCCCAGGGTGTGCCAGCCCCAATAGTAGTTGGGATCCAGCTCCAGGGCCGCCAGCACTTGGGCTTCGGCGGCCGGATGGTCGTCCATCTGCTGGCAGGCGATGCCAAGCAAGCGCAAGGTCACGGGATTCTTTGGCTGCAGGCTCAGGGCTTTCAGGAGTGATCCTTTGGCTGCCTCGGGGTGGTCCCGATGAAGGGACAGGAGTCCGGACAATTCAAAGGTCTTGGGATCCTGATCGTCTTTCGCCAAAGCTTTTTCAATCAGGGATTCCGCTTCGTCCAAGTCGTTCTCGATGATTCTCAAAAAGGCCAGGTTGCGAAGCGGAGCCGCTTCGCCGGGATGCTCGTCCCGCACCGACTTCAATTCCACCGCCAGGCGCCGCAAGTCCTCGTCGCTGGAGTGATCACCCTCGCACAGGATGCGCTCGAACCAGGCTTCACCGTTGGCCCGATCTTCCGCCAGAATCCCATCCAGCAGCTCAGCGGCCTCGACGTGCAGGCTGCGGGAGTTGAGGGCCTTCGCGTAGCGCAGCCTCGACGCGGCATCCGAGGCGAGGGAAGCCCTGAACGCGAAGAGATCGGGGTCGAGCAGACGGAGCCAGGGACGCGCCATGGGATACCTCGTGAGTGCAGCCCTAGGTTAGGGGCAGTTACAGAATAACCAAGTCTTTTCTGGTTGTTCTGTTACTGCCCCTGTCATGAACGAGGGGGACCGCCCGGTCGCTCCGCTTCCTCTGCGTCCCCCTCGTGCTCCCCACGCGGTTTCCGGGCAGAGCCCGGAAACCGCGTCTTTGCCGGCAAGCACGTGCAATGACCAAGTTTCTTGGCCGCAACGGCTTAGCACTGCGGTCATCACGCGAAAGCACGAAACAGCGAAGTTGGAAGGATCAGAACGCTTACCGCTGGAGCGCGCGCAAGGCCAGGCGGATGGCTTCGGGCAGCGGCGGCCGGGTAGTTCTCAATTCCAGGATGGCGGGCATCACCATGTCTTCTTTGAACCCCAGATTCGTCAATGCCGAGCGGAGATCCGCTTCCCAGGCATCACCGGGCGCTGCGGCACCGCCCAATCCGTCGAGCCCGGAAAGGCCGCCCATTTTCTCACTGAGCTCGAAGCAGAGTTTTTCGGCGGTCTTCTTCCCCACGCCGGGAATGTGCACCAGCAGTTTCACATCACGGTTGCGGATTCCTTGAATCAATTCGGACATGGGCAAGGCGCCCAGCGCGGCCAGCGCCAGCTTGGGCCCGACGCCATCCACCTTCACGAGCATCCGGTAGAGATCCCGCTCGGAAAGGGAGTAGAAGCCCAAGAGCGAAAGTTCGTTCTCCCGAAGCAGGGTCTCCACCCAAAGCGTGGCTTCCTGCCCCACCTCTGGCAGCAGGCCATAGGTTCCCAGGCTGATGGCCGCCGAGTAGCCCACGCCCGCGCACTCGATGAGCGCCTGGTTGGGCAGTTTCTGGATCAATTCGCCGCGCAGTCGTCCGATCATGAAGATAGAGTAGCGCGAGGTCGTCCTGCAAATAAGAACGGCGGCCCAAGGACCGCCGGAAAGCAACAATTTGGTGGACCCGATCAGGATCGAACTGACGACCTCCTCATTGCGAACGAGGCGCTCTCCCAGCTGAGCTACGGGCCCTGGGAATGCCTAGTCTACCTGAAGTGCAGGGCGGCTCCAAGGGCGGATTCACCGGCGCTCGCATTGACCGGCATCGCATCGGAACCGACACTGGCCTTGATGAGTTTCCTGGCTGCTTCTTTTCTTCTGTTGATGGCTTCCGGTCAGGGAGAGGGCTCGTCAATGAGGCTTTCTCAGCAGGCTCCCCCCGCGGTGGAATGGGCATTGGATGGACCGAACTGGCGGCCCTGGGAAAGCCTTTTGGAAAAGAACTCGAAGCGTGCATCACGCCGGTCGCGAGGGGCTCAGCTGCCTTCTGCCACGGTCGAGGTGGTGGAGGATTCGGATCTGGAGCGGCACCAGCGCATATTCGAATTCATGGTCCGCACCGCGCCTTTACTGATGAATGCCTATGACACAGGCCATGGCCTTCGGACCAATGTCCAGATGCTCGGTGAGTTCATGGCCCAGGATCCTTCGCACCCTCGTCCGCCTACGGTCCCTTCAGTCTTCTACAATAATTTCAAGCCACCAACGGAGAATCCGGCGCTGAATGAAAAGAAAGAATGAAGCCGCTATGCAAGGCGGCTTTTCATGGGTATTGAGAACAATCACATCAACTCAGCCATGCACTTGGCCAGCATGTCCTTGCCGGGCTTCAGCGCGGACTCCTTGAGGTGCACCAGGGGCGCGTCCGTGATGTGGGTGGTGTCA
>JAJYMZ010000105.1 GCA_021786615.1 Acidobacteriota bacterium | reverse complement strand
CGTAAATCGACAATTGAAAGTCGGGGACGCGACCTTGCCAGTCTGGGATAGAAAGTGGGCGGGAGTTGCGTCCAGCCCTCACTTCACCGTTTCCCTGGCGATCATCAGCTCTTCGTTGGTGGGCACCACGGCCACGGCGACTTTGGAGGTAGGGGTGGAAATGAGCCGTTCTCCGGTTCCCGTCGTATTGGCCTGCTCATCCAGCTCCAGGCCCAGGTAGGTCAGATGGCGGCAGACCTCCGCGCGCAGCCTCGGACTGTTGGTGCCGATGCCCGCGGTGAAGGTGATGGCGTCCACGCCGTCCAGCACCGCGATGTAGCTGCCGATGAACTTGCGCACATCGTAGGTGAGCAGATCCCGCGCCAGCGCCGCCCGGGCATTACCCTGGTCCGCGGCCATCTCGATCTCCCGGAAATCGCTGGACACGCCGCTGATGCCCAAGAGCCCGGATTTCTTGTTCAACAGGTCCGTGATCGCGCGGTAGTCGAGATGCTCTTTCTCGATGAGCAGGTCCACGATGCTGGGATCCAGGGTGCCGCAGCGGGTCCCCATGATGACGCCCTGCAGGGGCGTCATGCCCATGCTGGTGTCCATGCTGTGGCCCTGCAGCACCGCGCAAACCGAGGTGCCGTTCCCGATGTGGCAGGTGACGAGCTTCAGGCTGCGCAGCGGCCTCGCCAGCAGGATGGCGGTGCGGGCCGCCACGAAGGCGTGGCTGCTGCCATGGAATCCGTAGCGCCGGATGCCGTATTTCTGGCTCAGCTCGAAGGGGATCCCATAGATGCGGGCATAGTCGGGAATGGAGTGGTGGAAGGCCGTGTCGAAGACCGCGATGTGGGGAATGTCCGGGAAGTCATGGCGCGCCACGCGGATGCCCAGTGCGTTGGAGGGATTGTGCAGCGGCGCGTAGAGGGCGTAGGTCTCGATGTCCGCCAGGACCTCATCGGTGATGAGCACGCTCTCGCCATATTTCGGACCACCATGCACCACGCGATGGCCCACGGCATTGATGTGCCGGCCCTTGGGCACGATCCGCGCCACCACCCCCAGGACCTCTCGCAGCGCTGTGTCGTGATCCGGCAGCGGCAGTTCCCTGCTTTCGCCTTCTTTCCCGGCAGTCCACCGGAATAGTCCATCCACACCGATGCGCTCCGCCATCCCATCCAGCAGGAGTGTTTCATCCGTCATGTCGAACAGATTGAACTTCAGGGACGAGGAACCGGAATTCAGGACCAGGACGAGCATGGGAACTCCAGATGCTGTGCTACTTGATGACCCTACCCTCTTATCACAAGTAGCGAGATTCCAATTGTCGATTGGCGATTTACGATTGTCGATTGGGACACCAGGCATCCGGTTGAGCTGAAATCGAAAATCTTGCCAGATTCGCGCAGGATCTCGAGATCAAGGAACTAACGTGGATTTTCACCCAAGTATTCCGCCACGGTCTTTGGATAGAGTTCCATCTCCTTGGCATAGACCCGCTGCTGGAGGGTTTCCGCGGTATCGTCTGGCAGCACCGGAACCCGGCATTCCGCGAGGATTCGACCGTGATCCAGCTCGTCGTCCACCAGATGCACGGTGCAGCCAGACTCCTTTTCGCCCGAAGCCAGCACGGCGCGATGGACGTGCATGCCGTACATTCCGGGACCACCGAATTTGGGTAGCAGCCCTGGATGAATATTCAAGATCCGGCCTTCCCATTCGGGCGGGATGCTCAGTCTCCGCAGCCATCCTGCCAGGGCGATGAATTCAGCTCCGGATGCCTTCGCAACATCGAGGCAGACCTTGGAATAGACTTCATCGCTGTTGGCGTCCTTGCGATCCAGAATAGCCACGAGAAGCCCTTCGCTCCGTAATTTCAGCACACCTGGCGCCGCCGCTTTGGAGGCCACCACCAGCACGGGCTCGGCGGGAACCCGCCCCTCCCGGCAAGCCCGCACGAGATTCAGCGCGTTGCCGCCGGTGCCGGATATGAAGAGCGCCAATTTCTTCGGATCGCTCATGGGGCGCTTTGCAGGATCGTCAGCGCCGCCACGTCCACGATGTCGTGCTCCGTGCAGCCACGGCTCAGGTCGTTGCCAGGCTTCGACAGGCCCTGCAGCAGCGGGCCCAGGGCCGCGGCGCCACCCAGGCGCTCGGCGGTCTTGTAGGCGATGTTGCCCGCATCGAGATCTGGAAAGACCAGCACGTTCGCGCGGCCGGCGACGTCTGAACCCGGTGCTTTGCTTGCGCCGATCTTCGGGATGAGCGCCGCGTCCATCTGCATTTCACCGTCCGCGCAGATCCCCGGGACCCGCGTCTTCAGCAGTTCGAGGGCTGCGCGAACTTTCTCGACCCGAGGATGCTCGGCGCTGCCCTTGGTCGAGAAGCTCAGGAACGCCACGCGGGGTTCCACCCCGAGGATCCGCTGCGCGCTCAAGGCCGCCGCTTGGGCGATATCCGCCAGCTGTTCCACGGTGGGATCCGGCACCACCGCGCAATCGCTGAAGATGAGCGCGCCACGTTCGCCGAACTGTCCATCGGGATGGATCATCAAGAAACAACTGGAGACGGTCTTGATGCCAGGTGCCGGGCCCAGGGTCTGCAGGCAGGCCCGGACGGTCTCAGCGGTTGTGTTCAGAGCGCCGGCGACGAAGCCATCCGCCAGGCCCTGCCGCACCATCATGCCGCCAAACCAGAGGGGCTCGCGCAGCGCCTCCAGGGCCAACGGCTCGGTGATTCCCTTATGGCGCCGCAGCTCGAAAAAGGCGCCCGCCAATTCACCACCCAGGTCATCGCACTCTGGATCAAGCATGGCAATGCGGCTGAGATCCAGCTCCAGGGCCTGCGCGCGCTTCAAGATCGAATCCGGCGAACCCAGCAACGTGACCTTGCATAGGTCCATGGAGGCCAGCGTGGCCGCGGCCTTCAGCGTCCGGTCATCGCGGCCCTCGGGCAGCACGATGTGACGCGACAGAGCCTTGGCGCGCTGACGGAACGCGGTCATCCAGGCTTCATGGTTGGCATTCATCGCCGCTTTCTCCGGGGCTGCTCCAGGTCCGCCAGGAAATCCATGGGGTCCATGCCCGTCCGCTCTTTGAAGACTTCGCCCAGGCTCGGTACTCCGGAACTGGGCTCATCCAGATACATCTGCTCGATGCGGTGCATGGGGAAGAAACGCGTGTCCAGGGCCACCTGGTCCGCGTGTCCACGATTCACCAGGTTCAGCACATCCTCCCAAGAGGCGATGTCCATGCCGCGCACCGCGACGCCCGCGGTCTCAAGGCCGAGGATCCGGCCCCATAATTTCTGGCGGGGATTCGTCACCACCACCACCACAAGCTGTCCGCGTTGAAAAGGAAAGGAGAGCGGCATGGGAATCTCCGGGTCTCAAAACAGCCATGGAAGCCAAGCCAGGCCATCCGATGGCCGGCCAGCTTCCGCTGCCTGCCACTGGGCGGCGTCCTGCAAAACCCACTGAGAGCCCCACCAGGCCACGCGCTCCAGGGTCACTTGTTTGGCCAGTTCCTGCCCCGGCGCGCTGCTGCCCAGGCCCTTGGGCAGGCGCAAATTGATGAGCTGGCGCTTGGCGAAAAGGTCCCTCGCGGTTTCATCAAAGTCCCATCGCACGCGGTAATCCACTTGGCACATCACAGGGCCGTTGTAGTCCCTCGCAGGCGTCACGTCCACCACATCCACAAAAACCAGTTGGCCTGCGGGAATTTTTAGCGAGCGGCCCTCCACGTGCCCCAGGCGAAGGGCCTCGGGACCCCAATTCTTGCCATCCCAGAATTTCATGAGCTGCAATTGCGCCGAGGTGTTGGAGCCCGCCTCGGGGGGCGGAATCGTGGCCTCCAGCGCCCGTGGGTAACCAAGGCTGGATTTCAGCAGGATCTTCGCGTGGACCTTGAAGATCGCCGGTGCCGCCCCGCCCTTCCCCGTGCCGCTGCCCACGATGCGAGGGCCGTAGATCCAAATCAATTTCCAACCCAGGAGCATCGCGATCACCAGCCCCCATTTCAGGAGCCGCTTGGGCCAGGGATTCATCCATGCGTCTGCGCGTGCCATGCGTGCCATGGTCCCATGATGACCGAGAGGGCCACATTCAGGAGCCCTTTCAAATGAACAGTCCCATGGAAGGGGCTTCAACCAGGCACCCAAATTGCTGTTGCCGTGAACCCACGGTTTCTTCAATCCCGCGCGACCCCCCTATGCCCTGCCTGCCTATAAGCAGGGCTGACCGGCGCGTGCGCGTTGAATCGCATCCTGAATTGCGGCGTCAGCGCTTGAAATATCGGCTTTGTAAATCTCGAAATAGCGCGCGCCGCTCCCGATGCCATGGCACACCGCATCCTTGAGGGTCCCGCGCATGCGATTTTGCGCGTCGTTGGTGGATGACCAGATCATCTGGAAAGCGATGGCTGCGCGATTGCTGACCGATGCATCGACCTGCCCCAAGCGCGCGCTTCCCAGCGCGTTAAGATCCGCCGCAAATACCGTGGCTTTTGCGTTCTTTGCAAGCGCATGGTTCATCACCTCGGTATAGAACGCTTTGCCGTCGTTGTCAGGCATGCAGATGACAGCGATAGGGGCGGAAATGAACGCTCTTGTTTCGGGGAATGCTGCCGCTTGCGCATCGACGGTGGTTTCCCATGCGATCAGATAGTTGGCGCGGCTATATGCGATGCCGCCGCTCAGGATGCTGTTCTGGCAGCCGACGATGGACATTTCCGCCACAGGGACGCCGTCCGATACCGCATAAAGCAGGCTGGTGTCTCCGCGCGCCTGAATGTGTGCGGCAAGCGCGGCCACAAATCGTGTGTAGCGTGAAAGAAAGGCCGCATCCCAGGGAAGAGGTTCAGTTACCGCCACACCCAAGGGAGTGTTGTACGTGTACATTACAACACCCGACGCAGCCAGCCAGCGAGGCACGCCGATGGAGGAGGCACCGACATGCAGGGTCAGTTGCTTACCGCGCGCACGCACCGTGTCGAAAGCGGCGTCGAGCGTAGTCCAGTCATGGACTCCGTCCTGTGGCTCCAGCACTCCCCACGAGGTACGGAAGGCAAGCCCATCAACGGTCGCGCGCGCGGCGAAACCGTCGAGCACCGAGGTTGGATCGCCGACATCCATCAGCGCAAAAACTTTTGAATCCTCTATTGGCAGTGGGGGCGGGTTTGGCTCCGGTGATGCGCCGCCAGAGCCTCCGCAGGCGCTCGCCAGCAACATGAAGCATAATGCGAGACAACGCAAGGACGACCGAACCTCCACAGCGTATAGGGGGTGGCGAGGATCATTCATGTTCTTGCATACACCTGGCAATTACCAGGGTCAAGGAGAAGATGAAGTGTGCGCGACCAACAGTGATCGGGGATATTCGCATTCCGCATTTGTCGAGTTCATTCCTTGTCGCTAAGGTAGCTTCAGCGATAGGAAGTCCCCAATCGACAATCAAAAATCGAAAATTCCTGGCTTGATTCTGGTCACTTCATGGGGAGAATCACACCATCGGCCCTCGGACAATCATCCTCGGTTCTGTAAAGGCTTCCATGGCCCAGCGAGGGCCTTCCAGGCCTTGGCCTGATGACCTCAGGCCGCCGAAGGGCGCGGCGTCCAAGCGGAAGGTGGGAGGCAGATTGAACAGCACGCACCCGGCATGGAGCTTTTCTTCGGCCAGCTGTTCATGGCCTGAATCCCGCGTGTAGACCGAGGCCCGCAGGCCGAAGCGCGTGGCGGCGGCGCGGGCCAGGCCGTCTTCGAAAGCCGCAACCTTCGTCAGCACCGTGATGGGGCCGAACAGCTCCTCGCATTGCAGCGGATCGCTTTCTGGAACATTCGTGAGGATGGCCGGGGGCAGCAACGCGCCGCTTCGCCTGCCGCGCAGCAACACCGTTGCTCCGTTCTGAATGGCGCGGTCCAGGGAGGCATCCAGGCGCGCGGCCGTGGCCTCATCAATCAGCGGACCTACGATTGTGGCCTCGTCCATGGGATCGCCGCAGGGAAGAGCTTTCACCGCGTCCACGAAGGCCGGTGCAAAGTCATCCCACAACGCCGCATGGACATAGAATCGCTGGGCCTTGCAGCAGCTTTGGCCCGCCGCCGCGACGGCGGCTGGCGCCAGGGCTTGCGCAGCCTTCAGGGCATCAATGCCTTCATCCAGCACCACCGCCGCGTTGCCCCCCATTTCGAGGATCAAAGGTTTTCCTTCAAGGATTTTTTTCAAGTGCAGGCCCACGCGGTCGCTGCCGGTGAAGCTCACCACGCTGATGCGCGCATCGAGCGCCAGGGCTTCGGCTTCCGCCGGCGGCACATCCGCGAGCTGCAAAAGATGCTCCGGCGCGTTGAGTTCAGATCGAGCCATTTCGAAGGTATCGAACAGCAATCGCGAAGTGAGGGGCGCCTGGGGGCAGGGTTTCCAGATGGCGCTGCACCCCGCGGCAATGGCGGGCGCGAGTTTGTGCAAAGCCAGATTCACTGGGAAGTTGAAGGGCGTGATGGCCAGCACCGGCCCCCGGGGCAGGCGCTGGAGCCTAGCCTGGCAACCCTCCGACCCCGCCATGAGGTCGTAGGGAATGGCTTCCTCGCCGAAAGTGGCAAGCGCATCTTCCGTGGCCTGCAGGGTGATGAGTCCCCGCGACAGCTCGCCCCGGGACAGCGCGATGGGCTTGCCGGTTTCCTGGGTCATGAGCCCAGCGAGATCCTCCATGCGTCCCGCGAAGATTTCGCGCCACCGCTGGATCAGCGCCCGCCGCTGATACCGGGATGCTGGCCTCCAGGCTTCGAGGGCCTGCCAACTATGGGTGGCGAATGATTCGATATTCATGAACGCAACCTTTTCTGTTCCTCCAGCAGGGCATCCCTTACCTTCAACGCCTCTGCTTCAAACGAGGAGAGCACATCTACCGTGCCGGATAGATCTTCGATGCGGCCCGCGTCTTCAAGGCGCTGGCAAAAGCCCTGGAGCCTATAGGCGCCCAAACTGGCAGAAGTGCTTTTCAACGTGTGGGCGATCTTGAAAACCGCCTGGGCATCTCCATCCTGATGAGCCTTGAGCAGGCTCCCGACGCGGCCCGGGAGCAGCTCCAAATAGACCTCGATGAGGTTGCCCAGCAGGCTTCCGCCATCGTGCCCCTTGAAGGGCCGGAGCTGGTCGAGCGCCATGGGATCGAGGGTCGGAGTGTGCACGGTGGTGTTGAAAAGATAACGCCTTTTCCAATTTTCGATTTTCGTTTGGCGAATCATGGCTGCATCAACTCATGGGATCATCGCCCATGGCCGAACCCATTCAAGTCAATGAGATCGTCGTGGTGCCCGAACGGGCCCAACGACTGAAAGCTGTGCGCAGCGGCGGGCCTGGGGGGCAGAACGTCAACAAGGTTTCCAGCAAGGCCGAACTGCGCATTGACTTGGCTCAGATCCAAGGCCTGGACGAGCCAGCCCTGAGCCGGTTGCGCCACCTGGTCCGCAATCAGGTGGACGCCGAAGGCCTCTGGATCCTCACCAGCGACCGCTTCCGGGATCTGCCCAAGAACATCGAGGACACCCGATCCAAAGCCATCGCCATCATCGCCCAAGCCCTGGTGATTCCCAAGATCCGCCGCAAGACTCGGCCCTCCAAAGGGAGCAAGGAACGGCGCATTGAATCAAAAAAGAGGACCGGGGCCGTCAAGGCCGGGCGGCAGGGTTCCTGGGATTGAGCCTGAAGCCGTCCTGTTGGGGAAGCCACGAAACCGCAGACAGCGCACGAAGGAAGCCATTCGTGTGGTGTCCCTGTGCTGTCGTGGTTTTCTTCACCCCCACACTTTAGGGGTCGTGTCAAAATAACCTGTGCAGTTCAGGTTATTTTGCTACGGCCCCTTATGTCGGGGGGCGCCATCGAATAAACCAGATTATTTTGCAGCAACGACTTAT
>JAJYMZ010000227.1 GCA_021786615.1 Acidobacteriota bacterium | reverse complement strand
GGAGGCCCGGATGGCTGTGCAGTGGGCGAGGTTGGCGATCGGGTTTTTCTGTTTGTCTGGCGTGATGGGCAGCACGTTGAATGCGCAAGTTGCTTCGCCAGCTGAGGCCGCCGTAGCAGGCCAGGATCTGCCGCGACCTGGGAAGGAATCCACCAAGACCTATCAAAAATCACCCAAGGATGCGCTCCCGAAGGGATCTGCCCTGCGCTATCACGTGAAAATGCGGATGCGGGGCGAAGATGCGCTCATGGAAACCAATTTCCTGCTGATGCCCACGCCCGCGCGGCGCTCCAACAACAGGGTCCAGAAACCCAGGCTCGGCGGCTGGCGGCTGGAAGCGGACCGCGCCAATGGAACACCCTTCGCCCAAACGATGCTGCTGGCCCGCGCCGAGCGGCTCATGTATTTTTCGGGACCGGCGCCTTCGCTGCGGCAGGAACCCTATGGCCTGCGTTTCGGCGCAAAGACCTATCCCGTTTGGGAAGTCCCGGTGCCAGCCAATGTGCAGGGTTTCGCCAGCCTCCTGGAAGTAGGAAAGAACACCCTGGTGTTGTGTGATGCCACCATGAAATTCGACACCGGCGAAGTCGCCACGCTGGAGGTGCATCTGGAGGCCTTCAACCTGAAACCCAAGGCCGCTCCGCCGGAGGATGGCACCGCCCTGCTCAGCACCTTGCAGCAGTGGTCCCGAGCCCCGCTGGAAGGAGCCGGACGGTTGGACAGCGGTATCACGGAAACGCAAAACGTGAATTGAGCTATGAGCCAACAGCTATGAGCTTTTTTTGGATGCGGCCAAAGGCCGCGACTCTACTAACGGAGCGCCAGAGGCGCCTCTAGATTAGCTGATGGCTGATAGCCCGCACCTCGATCACACCCACCAGGCTGGAATCAGTCCCAGGAGCGCCAGAATCACCAGCAGCGCCAGACTCCAGCGACCCGTGGGCGCTCCGGAGAAAAAGCGCGCGTAGCAGCCTTTGATGATGTTGTTGCTGGACGCGGCGATGAGGATCGCGGTCGAAGCCACGTGGATCGGCGTGGAACTCGCGGCGGTTTGCGTCATGCCCATGATGAAGGGATCCACATCCGACAGGCCCATGATGGCCGCCAGGGAGTAGACGCCGCCTGTGCCCAGGTGGGTTACTGCCAGATGGGTGATCAGCAGCATGCCCAGGAAAATGGCCGCGAACAGAAAGGCTGCTTTCAGCTCCAGGGGGTTCCGGGTGGCTTCGATTCGGCTCACTTGCTCGGCGGCATCATCTTCCCGCCGCGACCATATCCATCCACCGAGAATCGCCACTAAACCAAGCACGCAGAAAGCCGGGCCGAGCTTGAACAGCAACTCCCGATTGAACAACCCCACCAGCACCGCCAAGCGCAGATACATCATCCCCGATGCGCCCAGAATGCCGCCGGAGATGGCGTGGGGACGATGTTCCCGGGCGCTCTGCTTCGCGAGCACGATGGTGGTGATGGTGGACGAATAAGCACCGCCCAGCAGCGCGGAGAGAAAGATCCCGCCCCGGCCCTCCAGCATTTTTTGCAGCACATAGCTGCCATATGAAATGGCGCTGACGGCCACCACCACCAGCCAGGTTTTGAAGGGGTTGATCTGGAAGGAGGTGAATTCGCGATCGGGCACCACCGGCAGGATCACCGCCGTCAGCAGCATGAACTTGGTGAAGGCGATGACTTCCGTTGGCGCCAAGCGCTTGGCCATGCCCTCGAGCCCAGTTTTCAATTCCAGCAAGAAGAGATGGATCACCACCAGAGTGGTGGCGATCCAGAACTGGCCCCTGAAGACCAGGGCGCCCACCAGGTAGATCGCCAGGGCCGATACTTCCGTGGTGGTGCCCGCTTCTTCGCTGGCGGAGCGCTTGTGCCAATAGGAAACGACGCCAAATCCGCCGATCACCGCGAAGCCCACCACCACGGGCAGCGCCTGCTCGCCGGACAGCAGCGCCAGGGTGTAGCCCAGGAGCCCGATGATGGGGAAGGTGCGCACGCCGCCGAAGACCCGGTGGCCCTCGACGCTGCGCTCCTCGCGGTCCAGACCCACCAGGAAGGAGAGCAGCAGCACCAGAAGGATCTTCAGGCCCTCGGGTGGAATGAGTTGCAGCATGTCCTTGAACAAGAGGTTCATCCATTCGCAATCAAGCTGGGACAGGATAGCGCTTTAATTCCGAGATAGAATCTATGTCTGGAGTGGCCATGCCGTTTAGGGACGAATGCGGAGTGTTCGGGATTTCCCCCCAATCCGAAGCCGCGCGACAGACCTACCTTGGACTTTATGCCCTTCAGCACCGGGGCCAGGAGGCCGCGGGCATCTGCTCCCGGGAGGATGGAAAGCTTTTTCTCCACAAGGCCCAAGGGCATGTGGCGGATATTTTCGATCAGCCGACCCTGGATTCGCTGCCCGGAGATACGGCCATCGGCCATACCCGCTACAGCACCACCGGGGGCAACGTGGCGAGCGCGGCCCATCCTTTCCTCATTCATGGCCGCTTCGGGCAGGTGGCGCTCTGCCACAACGGCAATCTCACCAACACCGAAGCCCTGCGGACCGAACTGATCAAAGAAGGCCATACCTTCACGAGCCCCAGCGATTCGGAAGTCATCCTGGCGCTCATCAACCGGGCTCAGTCCACCAATGTGGACGATGCGGTGGTGGAGGCCCTGCAGCGCTGCGAAGGCGCCTTCTCTCTGCTGATCCTCACCGCGGACGCCATCATGGCGGCGCGGGACCCGCGCGGTTTCCGGCCCCTGGCCATGGGAGAACTGGCTGGTGCCGTGGTGTTTTCCTCCGAGACCTGCGCCTTCGACCTGCTGGGCGCGAACTATCTGCGGCAGGTGGAGCCCGGCGAATTGGTCATCGTTCGGGGAACCACCGCGCGATCCCGCTTCCCCAGGCCCAAGGTGCAGCCCAAACCCTGTTCCTTCGAACATGTCTATTTCGCGCGGCCCGATTCCAACGTGTTCGACCGCACGGTCATGGCCACCCGGCGCGAGATGGGCCGCCGGCTGGCGCGGCGCCATCCCGTGGAGGCCGATCTCGTGGTGCCGGTGCCCGACAGCGGCATGAGCGCCGCCTTGGGCTACGCCGATGCCAGCGGCATCCCCTTCGAATTCGGCATGATCCGCAACCACTACGTGGGACGCACCTTCATCGAACCCAAGCAGAGCATCCGCAGTTTCGGGGTGAAGGTGAAACTCAACCCCGTGCGGGATCTGCTGGAAGGCAAGCGCGTGGTGCTGGTGGATGATTCCATCGTGCGGGGCACCACGTCGAAAAAAATCGTGGAAATGGTGCGGGCGGCGGGCGCGAAAGAAGTCCACCTGCGCATCTCCAGCCCGCCCACGACGCATTCCTGCTTCTACGGCATTGACACACCCAGCCGCGAACAGCTCATCGCCTTCAACCGCGACGTTGAAGCCATCCGCGCCTTCGTGAACGCGGACACGCTGGGCTATCTCACCCTGGAAGACTTGCAGGCTTCCGTGCGGGATCCCGATGGGGGCGAAGGCTTCTGCTACGCCTGCTTCACGGGGGAATATCCGGTGATCCCGGAGTCTAAAGAGCCTGTCCCAAAATCCTCGTGTGCCGCGACGACATCAGGCGGGATGCTCCGCAAGGAAGGGCCCGCAGGGCGATGCGGTCCATCGTCCAAGGGCCCTGACGCCGCGGAGCGCCCGCCTGACGTCGTCCCTCCGGGCTGGGGCGGCGGGCGGCATCCCGCTGCGTCAGACTCGAATCGCGTAGAAGCGCTAGGCTCATCTCGCCTTCCTTGCGGGGTACCGCCCGGCGCTCCCAGCGCGACGCGCGGGGATTTTGGGACAGGCTCTTCAGGTGTCTGCTGAGGCATTTGCCAGTGGCGCCGCTGGGCCGCTCCAGGCGCGCTTCGAGGATGGCCTGCGCTTTCTCGCCACGGCCTTGGCCCTGCAAAGCGACCACCGTAACAGCGCCGCCACCCTGAGCGCCGCCTGTGACGCGATGAAATGCTTCGTGTCCATTTTCCAGGCGGCGGCGGAGCAGCACCTTGAAGATCGGGACGGAGAATTGGCGCGGTTGAAAAACCAATGGGAGGCTCTGCTTCACTTGGAGCAAGAGCCCGAGCTGCTTTTGGACAGCGCCCTCGAAGCCGCGCGCCTCAGCCGCGACCAGGCCGCGGCGCTGCTGCCGAAGCTGGGGGGCGGTGGGCGGTAGGCGGTGGGCTGTGGGCACAAGCTTCAAGTCCCAAGTCCTGGGGCCATTATTTTCGCTACGCTACGCCCTTCAATCGCCAATCGAAAATCGCCAGCGTCTCATCGCCACTTCAGGCCGCCCATCGGATACATCCTGGGCCCGGCATTGCCGGAGTACCCCACGGGCACACCGGCTCCTTGTGAAGATGATGCGACATCTTCTTTCAACCGTTTCCGCAGGTCCGCCAGCAGCGCGGCCCGGAATTCCAGGAAACGGATTTCCCGCTCGGTGAATAGAGGCAGGTAGTCGCTCTCCACGATGATGGTGGCCTCGGGAACGGCGTCCCGAAGCGAGCGCAGAGGAAAAATACGCAGGCCAAATTGATCCACCAAGCTCCAGGGTGTCGGCTGGAAGCCCCCCGCCTGGGCGAAGGCCAGGGAGGGCAGCAGCGCAAGAGCCAGGGTTCGGAAATTCATCGGGGACTCTCAAGGGTGGGTGAATGGGCTGAGAAGTTCCGGCTACCTTGGAACCATGAGGATCGCGATCCTGGGCCCCACGGCCTCCGGCAAGTCTGCCCTGGCGGTGGCGGTGGCGCGCCGCGTAGGAGGGACCATCGTCAATGGCGATCCGTTCCAGGCCATGGAGGGCCTGGCCATCGGCACTGGCCAGCCTTCGGGAACCGAGCGGGGCAGCGTGCCTCACGCGGGCTACGGGGTGCTGCCGCTTGCCTCTCGGCCCAATCCAGCTATGTTTGGGGAACTGGTGCGAACCTGGATGGCCCCCCTGGACCCTCCAGTGCTGGTTACGGGTTCCGGGCTCTACCTGCGGGGAATCTGGGACCAGCTCACGGACCTTCCCGCTGTACCGGAAACCACCGTCGCAAAGGTGCGCCGATGGTCCGAAATCCTAGGCGTGCCGCGTCTCCATCGTGTGCTTGCGGGGATTGATCCCAAGCGGGCGGCGCAGCTCCACCCCAATGATGGGTCGCGGGTGACCCGGGCCCTGGCGCTTCATTTGGCCACGGGGACCAAGGCTTCGGCCCTGCTTACGGGCCTGCGGCTGGGGATTCCCAAGGGGTGGCGAACCCTGGTGGTGCAGCCCACGCGGGAGGCGCAGCGCAAGCGCGTGGAGTTGCGTGTGGCCCAGCAGCTGGATGCGGGCTGGCAGGATGAGGTGGCACGCCTCCTGGCAGCGGGCCATCGCTCGGATCTGGAGGCCCTGAGACCCTTGGGCTACCTGGGCCTGGTGGCGATGGTGGAAGGTGCGTCCCATTCGGGACACGAAGGGATCATCCAGGAGACAAGAAACTACGCCAAGCGCCAGGCCACCTGGTTCCGCCACCAGTTGCCGGATGCGCCCCATTGGGATCCGGATGCGGAACCGCTGGATGCGGCTTTTGAAAAGCTGGGGATCGCATGATGGCCATCAAGAAAAGGGGGGACCGCCCAGTCGCTTCGCTTCCTCTGCGTCTCCCCTTTAACCCCCACGCGATGCCCGGGCGAAGCCCGGACATCGCGTCTACGCGCGTCTTCACCGGCCCCACGTCCCTGGATTTGCAACGCGGCGAGGACTGGGCCTGGATCGGGCTCGCCTCCGAGGACGGTCTCAATCGGCTGCGGGTGGACCTGCTGGATGCCCTGGACCTCTTGTTCATCGAGCTGCGCTGGTCCGGCGTTCGGCGCCTGGCTTTGAGCGACGCGGGTTGGATGAAGACGTGGTTGCCGGGATTTGCCCGGACACCACGTGGGGAGCACGAGGGGGGGGTTCCCACCTCCGCGAGCTCGCGAGCGGGAGGCTGCGCGAGCAGCCGTCCGGTGGGAGCAGAGCGAGCGAAGGGAGCGGGCGGTCCCCCTCGTTCGTGGTTGGATCAAGGAGGGAATTTCTGCGCCGGTGCGGACCTCAACGAGGTTTGCAGGCTGAATGCCTGCACCGCCCATGACTTCGCCCGCCGCGGCCAGCGGGTGCTGGAGCACATGCTGTGGCCCGGCTGGCGCAGCCTCACGCTCATCAGTGGCGCCGCCATGGGCGGTGGCTGCGATCTCGCGCTATCAGGCCAGGAACGCTGGGGTGTGGAACTGCCCGGGCGAGGCGCTCTCAAGCTCGCGCATCCGGCGGCATCCCTCGGCATCCTCACGGGTTTCGGCGGCACCGTGCGGCTGGTGGAAATTCTGGGCAGCACTGGCGCGGGTCGCCTCTTCCAGGGACTGGAGCGCTGGGACATAAGTCAGGCCATGGAGGCTGGCGCCATTCAGCGAAAGCTCAAGCCCGAGGAAGCGCGCGGCGCCGTAGAGGGCTTTCTGGTCCCGTGATTGCGTGAATGGCCTGAAGGTGTTCGTATGGGGTATCAGATCTTTGGAGCCGTCATGCGAAAAATCCTGCCCGCACTCTTATTCAGCGTCGCCAGTGTCCTATCTGCTCAAAGCGATGAGGAGCCGACCTCCCACCGCTTCGGATTGAACCTCCAGATGATGCTTCCCACGGACACGGCTGGAAGCCTGTACAAGACCGGCTACGCCATCGGCATCCCATTTTATTTCCGTCATGGCAGGGATGTTGAAGGACGCTTGCGCGTGGAGTTGGGCCATTTCGACGGTAAGAGCCGCAATGTCTACGGGGGTGTGGAAACCGTCAGTGCCGACACGCGCTTTGTGGGCTATGACTGGCTGGTCAGGCTAGGTCCAGGGCGAGATCCGGGCGTAGATCTGCTCATTGGCGTTGGTGGCGCTCACTGGTATCAGACGCTTACCCGAACCTACCCCGCAGGTACGCCGAACCCGAACTACACCGATGAGGATTATGGGAACAAGGTCGCCTTCGTCCTATCCGTGGGCTTCATTTTCCACATCAACAGCCATGTGGGGATCGAGGCCAAGCAGATGCTCACCTCATTGCCCAATTCGCGGCGGGATTTCCACGATGCGGATTTGAGCCACACGTCACTGGGCGTGGCGTTCCGGTTCTGAGAGATCAAGATCCCTTCAGGAATTCCGCACATCCGCGCCAGCCCCACCTATACTCAAGTTTTTCGGATTCCTGCTTGAGCCCAGAGTTCCAGACCTTCGGTTCCTACCGCTTGATCGAGCGCCTGGGTGAGGGCGCCATGGGCACCGTGTGGCGGGCCATGGATCTGCGTTTGGAGCGCGAGGTGGCCCTCAAGGTCCTCCGCAATGTGGATGAAGTCCGGCATCGCGCGCTCATGGCCGAGGCCAAAATGGCCTGCCAGCTCAATCATCCGAACATCGCGCACATCTATGAAGCGGGCGAGGTGGAAGGCACGCCTTTCATCGCCATGGAACTGGTGGCGGGGAAGACCCTCGGCTATTTCGCTGGGAAGCAGGCGGAAGCGGGCTGGCTGAGGAGCGTCGCCACGCAGGCGGCCACCGCGCTGCACTATGCCCACCAGAAGGGGCTTGTGCATCGCGACATCAAGCCCGACAACCTGGTGCTGGATGACGAGGGCATCCTGAAGATCCTGGATTTCGGCATCGCCCAGCATCAGACCTCCAAGCCAATCAACGGACCCACAGGCCATCACGCGACACTCATCGAGCGCACCGCGCCGGGCTACAGCCAGGGCACACCGGCTTACATGAGCCCCGAGCAGGCCAACGGCTGGGCCCTAGGGCCCGCCAGCGACCAGTTCTCCCTGGGGGTGGTGCTGCATGAATTGGCTACGGGCGTTCACCCGTTCCTGCGCGCCTCCTTGGTGGAAACGCTCTTCGCCGTGGTGAAGGACCAGCCCGCGCCCCTGCGCACGGTCCGGCCCGATCTGCCGCCGAATCTCGGGTTGGTGATCGAGCGGATGATGGCGAAGGTCCCCGAGGAGCGATTCGGCACCCTCCAGGTGGTAGTGGAAGCCTTGCAGGAAGGCCAGGCTACCCAGACGACGCCCTATTTGTCGGGCCAGGCTGCCGGGCGCACAACCTTGGCCGGGGTCCCCGTCATCAGCCGATGGCGACGCCTTTGGCCGCTCCTGTCCGCTGCCGCTTTGCTATTGCTGGCTGGCGGAGGCTATGGGTGGTGGCGCTTCCACAATCCGGAAAGCGGACTTGGCATGGCGCGGCTGGCCTCCACCAAGGATTTCGCCCAAGGCCGCCGGGTGGTGGCGATCCTGCCGGTGGAACTGCTCATGGGGGATGAATCTCAAGGCTGGCTCAGCATCAGTTTCGCTGATGCCATGGCCTCGGGCCTGGTGGCGCGGGAAGACGTCCTGGTGGTGGACCGGCTGCGGGTCACCGAGGCCATGCATCAGTTGGGCGAGACTCCAGGAAAACCACTGCGTGCCTTTGGCCAGCTGGCTAAAGCATTGAACGCCGAATGGGTGGTGCAGGGCACCTACCAGGCGGTGGAAGGCCGGGTGCGCATGGGCGTCCGCATTCTCGATAGCGCTACCGGCACGGTTCTGAAGCAGTTTTCGGTGGAGCGGCCCGAGGCCAAGCTGCTGGAAATTGAAGACGAATTGCAGCGCCGCCTGCCCAAGGAGATGGGCCTCAGCGGCGACGATGGCGGCATCCGCTACCGGGCCAAGGATCCCCGGACCCGAGAGCTGTTCATCAAGGGCCATGCCCTCTTCACCCAGGGAGGAATTGACTCCCTGGTACTGGCCAAATCCATGCTGCAGCAGGCTTTGGACTTGGAACCGGACTATGCTCCGGCCCACGCCGCCATGGCCTGGACCATTTCGGAACTGGGCAGCGCGAAATCCCTGAACCAGGGCAAATTCGATGAGGCCCAAGTCCTGTTCACCGATGCGAAAGCCCATGCGGACAAGGCCATCCAGCTGGATCCCCACAACGAGATGGCCTTCCGCGCTCTGGCGGCCATCAAATTGCGGCGCGGAGATGTGGACGGTGCCAGCAAGGCTGCCCTGGAGGCCATTCGCATGGACCCAGGCGACACCCGGGCTTACAACGTGCTGGCGGACGTTTTCGCGGGCCTGGATGGCGAAGAAAACCATCACGTGGCCCGTCGCTACTTCGAAAAAGCGCTGGCCCTTGACCCCGACAATCCTCAGGCTCATTACCGCTATGCCGTGCTGCTGCAAAACGACGGGGAGTTGGAGGATGCGCTGCGCCATGCAGATCGCTCCATCGTGCTGAATCCTTCAAAAGAGTTCGCCTACGTCACGGCCGCGGATTCCCTGTTGTGGATGGGCCGGTCTGCCGAGGCTGAGGCCCATATCGCCAGCGGCCTGAAGGAAGCTCCGGGCTCCATGGTGCTGAAATGCCTGGATGCCTACTGCGCCTACGAGCGGGGGGACGTGGCGGCGGTGAATCGAGACGCCGATGATCTGCTCTCCGCCTGGCCGCCGGAACATTCCAACCAGGTCCTGCTGCGGGGACTTGTGAAGGCCGTGGCCAAGGATGCCCAGGGGACTTTGGCGATCTACGAGCCTTTCCTCCGCCGCTGCCTGGCCACTGACTGGAGCACCCGCCGCCACAACGAAAAGCGCGTGACCTCCGTGAACCTGTATTTCATGGCCCGGACCCTCGCGAAGCTCGGCTTGAAGAGAGAAGCCAAGCCACTGGTGGACTTCGCCGACCAGCTCCATACAGGCAAACGCAACGTAGCGCGGAAGGACCCGGCGTTCAGGTAGGCGGGGGGCAAGCCCGCGCCAATGAGCCAGTGAGCTATTGGTCCCAAGTCCTGAGTCCTGAGGAAATTTGGAAGCGCCTATGGCGCACTTGATCAAACGCGGCCTTTGGCCGCACAGATAAAGAACCTCAGGACCCAGGACCAACCTCCTACAGCCCACGGCCTATTTCCTCGCGTCCGCGATCAGCGCCTCGATCCGGCTGCGCACGTCCCGCATGAGCTCGTCGCGGCTGGTGTAGGAGGCCGTGTCCACCGGATCGCCGAAGCTCACCACGTAGCGCCCTGGGCGCACGAACATCGAACCCCGGGGCAGGGTCTGGAATCCGCCGACGGTGGCCAAGGGCACGATGGGCACGCCCGCGTCCATGGCCAGCTGGAAGCCGCCTTTCTTGAAGGGCAGCAGCTCGCCGGTGCGGGTGCGGGTGCCCTCCACAAAGATGACCACATTGCGGCCCCTGCGGATCTTGTCAGCGGCCTCCTGGATGCTTTTGATGGCGCGATCCCGATTGCCCCGGTCAATCCAGATCACCCCAGCGCACATGGCCGCCCAGCCCACGAAGGGAATGAGCTTCACTTCCTTTTTCGCGATGTAGACCGCGGGTACCGGAATGGCGTTGATCAGGAGCGGCGGATCCATCTGGCTTTCATGGTTGCTCATGAAGATCACGGGCTGGCTTGAGTTGCGGATGGCTTCGGGCAAGGCTTCCCAACCCCTTCGATCCAGGGAGATGCCAGAAACCCAGAACATCTGCCGCGCCCAGAGCGGCCCGATGGTGAAGAAGGCTTTGCGGGGGCCCAGGAAGGGCGCCGTCAGCAGGATCCCCAGCACCGTGAGGGGGACCGTCAGCATGGCCCACAAAACCGTGAAGCAGCCCCATAGAAAAGTTTGTCGCAAGGGCTTCATCGCCCTTCTTGGAGGGACCAGCGATCCGTAAAGCCTTCGCTTTCCACAACCTGGTGGCTGCGGCGCATTCGCAAATCGTGCTGCACGTCCTGCATGGCCGTGAACAAAGGTTCCGCGATGCCCAGGCGGTGCAGGTCTTGAATCGTGAACCAGGTCACGCCGCTGGCATCCTTGCGTGCCGCGTGGTCCGCCAGAATCTTGTCCGTGATGCTCAAAGGGAGCCTCCCCCTCCATTGAAACGCAAGGACGGCACGAGGGACAAGGCGGGGGACCGCAAAGTCGGACATACTAGGGTGCCGCGCGGTCCAGGTTTTCGTTCTCGAAAACCTTTGAGATCCGTGTTCATTGTTCTTCCATCCCAGGAGGGATTCCCGTGGATCCCCAAAAAGTCGAAAAGCTGGTGTCCGAGGTGGTGAGGGAGGTGCTCTCGCGGCGAGGCGCGGAGCGGCGCGTCGCCATCGGATCGGATCATGGCGGGTTCGAATTGAAGGAACGGCTTCAAGTCCTGCTCAAAGAAAAAGGCTATGCGGTCCTGGACGTGGGGTGCCACAAGAAGGAGCCCTGCGACTACCCGGATTTCGCCAAGGCCGTGGCCCAGGCGGTCCTGCGCGGTGATTGCGCCCAGGGGATCATGATTGATGGCGCGGGCATCGGCTCCTCCATGGCCTGCAACCGCTTTCCCGGCATCCGCGCGGCCCTTTGCTACGACATGAAGACCATCCAGAATTCCAGGGCCCACAACAATGCCAATGTCCTCACCCTGGGCGCCACGGCCAATCCCCCGGAAGTGGTGGAAGCCATGGTGCTGTGCTGGCTGGCCACGCCCTTCGAGGGCGGGCGGCATCAGAAACGCGTGGACAAGATCGAACGGGACGTCTGATATCGTGGATTGGACAACTATGGGTGGACCTGGGATGGATGAAAAAAAACTAGTGGATCTGATCACCCAGGAAGTGCTCAAGGCCCTCGGAGATAAAGGCACGGCGCGGGCTGCCCCGGGCGGCATGGATGCCGAGTTGGCGGGCATGATTGACCACACCCTGCTCAAGCCCGAAGCCACGGCCAAGGAAGTGGAAAAGCTCTGCCAAGAGGCTCGCCAGTACGGGTTCTACTCGGTGTGCATCAACACCACCTGGGTGTCCCGCTGCCGGGATCTGCTGCGGGGTTCCAAGGTCAAAGTCTGCTGCGTGGTGGGGTTTCCCCTGGGCGCCATTGATTCCCGCACCAAGGCCTATGAGACCCGGGAAGCCATCGCCAACGGGGCCGAAGAAATTGACATGGTCATCAACATCGGCGCCCTCAAATCCGGCGATGTAGCTTTAGTGGAAAAGGACATCCGAGCCGTGGTCCAGGCCGCCCGGAACAAAGTCACCAAGGTGATTCTCGAGACTGGGCTTCTCACGGACGAAGAGAAGGTCACCGCCTGCCAGCTCGCCAAAAAGGCGGGCGCGACCTTCGTTAAGACCTCCACGGGTTTCGTGAAAGGCAGCGCCGCCACCGAAGCCGACATCGCCCTCATGCGCAGGACCGTGGGGCCGCGCATGGGCGTGAAGGCCTCCGGGGGCGTGCGCTCCGCGGCGGACGCCAGGAAGATGATCGCCGCGGGCGCCACGCGCATCGGCACCAGTTCGGGCATCCTCATCGTCACCGGTGGTGAAGGAAAGGGGTATTGACATGAGCGATGACAAGCTGACGCTCCGCGCCTACGTATTCATTGATTCCCTCCAGCCCCAGCTCGCGGCTTTCGTGGGCCTCGGCTCCCGGGGTTTTCCGCCCCTGAAGGAGCAGGCGTCCATCTATATCGAAGTGGCGCCGGGCATCGCCATCAACAAAATGACGGACGTGGCCCTGAAGGCCGCCAAGGTGCAACCCGCGGCCCAGGTGGTGGAGCGCACCTTCGGCATGCTGGAAGTCCACGCTTTCGACAAGGGAGAGGTCCGCACCGCCGGCGAAGCCGCCATCGGGAATTTCGGACTTACCGAACAAGACCGGCTGACGCCCTTCGTGGCCACCTGCGAGATCATCCGCTCCGTGGAACCCATGCACGCCCAGATCATCAACCGCAACCGCTACGGCAACATGATCCTGCCCGGCCAATCGCTGTTCCTGTTCGAGTGCGATCCCGCGGCCTACGCCGTGCTGGCCGCCAACGAAGCGGAAAAGGCCGCCGATGTGTTCCTCATTGATCTCAAGCCCTACGGAGCGGTGGGGCGCCTGATGATGGCCGGCCCGGAATCCGAGATTGACAGCGCCATGCAGGCCGCCATCGCGGCCATCAATTCCATCCAGGGCCGTCCCTACCGGACAAAGGCCTGATTGGCAGGATTCGCGATTTGCGATTGAGACCCGGTGGACGTCGCCATCTCCAATCGAAAATCGACAATCGAAAATCGACAATTGAAATGCCTGTGGCATACTGCCACCCACCTACAGGAGAGAAACCAATGAGTGAAGCGCTCGGCATGATCGAAACCAAAGGATTCGTGGCCATGACGGAAGCCAGCGATGCGATGCTGAAAGCGGCGCGGGTGCAGCTGGTGGGCTACGAGAAGATCGGCGGCGGCTATGTCACCGCCATCATCCGCGGCGATGTGGCCGCGGTGAAAGCCGCGGTGGAAGCCGGTTCCCTGGCCGCGCAAAAGGTCGGTGAGATCGTCTCCGTGCACGTCATCCCGCGTCCCCACGAGAACGTGGACGCGGTGCTTCCCTTGGGCCACCAAAGCGCGACGGCCTAGCCTCGGAGTCCAGCCATGTTGATCGCCAAGGTGGTGGGCGATGTCGTCGCGAGCCAGAAGGTGAGCGGCATCGTCGGTCACAAGCTGTTGCTGGTCCAGCCCGTGGACATGAAAGGCGCCGCCAAGGGCAATCCCTTGGTGGCCTCCGATGGCGTCGGCGCCGGCGCTTCCGAATGGGTCATCGTCTGCCAGGGCAGTTCAGCCCGCATGACGCCCGTGAGCGAGGGCCGCCCCGTGGATGCCGTGGTCATCGGCATCGTGGACGCCATCCAGTTCGAGGGCGAAGAGGTCTACAGGAAATCCTGAATCCGCACCATTGACGAGGCCCAGCCATGGAAATAGATCGAGCCCTGGTCTCGAGAATCGCTGAACGCGTCCTCCGCGAGCTGGAAGGTGCGGAAACGGCTTCTCAAGGAACCCAGATGGGCAGCTTCCCGGACGTGGCCTCGGCCATCCAGGCGGCGGAGAAAGCTTTTCAGGCCTACCGGTCCATCGGCCTGGAACGCCGGATGGAGATCATCCAGCGCCTTCGCGATGGGCTGCGCGCGCGGGTGCAGGAGCTGGCGGACATCGCGGTCCAAGAAACGGGCATGGGCCGTCTCGACGACAAGGTGAAGAAGAACCTGCTGGTCATCAACAAGACCCCCGGCCCTGAAATCCTCCGGGCCGAGGCCGTCTCCGGCCAGCACGGCCTTACCCTCGAAGAACTGGCTCCCTGGGGCGTCATCGGCGCCATCACGCCCTGCACCAACCCTTCGGAATCCGTCATCAACAACGGCATCGGCATGATTTCCGGCGGCAACGCGGTGGTCTTCAACGCCCATCCCGCCGCCAAGCGGACCACTTCATTCACCATTGATCTCATGAACCGCCTGCTGGTGGTGGAGGGGGCGCCCGCCAATCTCCTCACCTGCGTGGCGGAACCCACCATTGAATCCGCTAATGAGCTGATGCGGGCGCCAGGCATCCGGCTGGTGGTGGTGACCGGCGGCCCCGCGGTGGTGAAGGCCGCTTTCGCTTCGGGGAAAAAGGTCATCGCCGCGGGACCGGGCAATCCGCCGGTGGTGGTGGATGAAACCGCCGATCTGGACCAGGCCGGGCGCGGCATCGTGGCGGGCGCTTCCTTCGACAACAATGTCGTCTGCACCTGCGAAAAGGAAGTCATCGCCGTGGACGCCATCGCGGATCGCCTGAAAGCCGCCATGGTGGCGGCCGGAGCCTATGAGTTGCGGGGCGCTGAAATCAACGCGGTGGAAAAACTCGTGGTGGATGGCTGGCATCCCAACAAGGATTTCGTCGGCAAGGACGCGAGCGTCATCCTCCGAGCGGCGGGTATTTCCTTCACGGGCGACCCTCGCCTGATCTTCGCGGACGTGCCCTTCGAGCACTCCTTCGTCCAGGCGGAACTGCTCATGCCCCTGATCGGGTTCACCCGGGCCAAGGATGTGCATGAAGCCATCGAACTGGCGCTGAAGGCCGAGCACGGCTTCCGGCACACCGCCAGCATGTACTCCAAGAACATTGACCATCTGGATGAGATGGCCCGCGCCGTCAACTGCTCGATCTTCATCAAGAATGGGCCGAACTACAATGGCCTGGGTTTCGAGGGGCCTGGCGCCACCTCCTTCACCATTGCCTCGCCCACGGGAGAGGGGCTGACCAACGCCATTCATTTCACAAGGCGCCGGCGCTGCGTCCTGAAGGATCATTTCCGAATTGTTTGATTTCCCCAAGACTGGATTCCTCCATGGCCACACCGAAAACAAAACCGGTTCCCACCCTCGGCATCATCGAGCTTTCCAGCATCGCCAAGGGCCTGATGGTCACGGACCTCATGCTGAAGAAGGCGGAAGTGCGCCTGCTGCGGGCGGGTCCCGTGGGCTGCGGCAAGTTCCTGATCCAGGTCACCGGGAAGGAAGCGGATCTCCAGGAGGCCGTGGAAGAGGGGCGGGACCAGGCCGATCCCTGCCTGGTGAGCTGGACCTTCATCCCGAACCTCCATGCCCAGGTGCTTTCCGCCCTGCAGGGCAAGCGGAGCCTGGAAGTCCCCACGGACGCCTTGGGCATCGTCGAGGCCCAGGCCCTGGCAGCCCTCATCCAGGCCGCGGACCGGGCCGTCAAGACCACGGCGGTGCGGCTGCTGGAACTCACCTTCGATCTGGACATGGGGGGGAAGGGCTACTTCACGCTGACCGGTGATCTGGCGGAAGTGGAAGCCGCCGTCGCCACTGCGGAATCCCTGCTTCGCAAGGAAGGCGCCTTCATCCAAAGCGAGATCCTGGCGCGCCCCCACGAGCGGATCCAGACGCTGGCGCATGAAGGTCTGGAGAGCCTATGCTTCTCGCGCGAGTGAAGGGCCTGGTGGTGGCCACGCATAAAGTCGAGTCTCTGGAAGGCTTCCATCTCAGGATGATCCAGCCCGTGAATGGTTCCGGCCAGGTGCTGGGAGATCCCTTGGCCGCCGTGGACCTGGTGGCCTCCCGGGACGGCGATCTGGTGATGTTCATTGATGCCCGGGAGGCTCCCAAAGCCCTTCCCAACGCCTACGGACCCATCGATGCCTGCATCGTGGGGCTCGTGGATTCGGCAATCTGAGGAGATAGAGCATGTTCATCGCTGAAGTGCTCGCTCCGGTGGTCGCCACGGAAAAGCATGAATTCTTCGCTGGGCGCAAGCTTTTGTTGGTGCAAGAAATTCTGGAAGACGGCCGGGCCGGGGGGCGCACCATGGTGGCCCTCGATGGCGTTCAGGCCGGTGTGGGGGACCGGGTGCTCGTGGCCCGGAACGGTGGCGCCGTGGATGACGTAATTGGGCAGAAAGACTGCCCCGCCAACGTCATCATCATCGCCCATGTGGATGCGGTGGAGCATAGTGAACCCCTAGTGAGCGGGTGTAACAGGTAGTTTTCATAACAGGGCTCCGTGGCTCCATCACTCGCCGCGCCCTGATCCCCGGCCCCTCAGACCTTCTTCTCGGTAACCTCAACCGATGGTTCCACCCAGGTCGAGTGCAGGTGCACCGGCTTGGCTTTCAACCGCATCCGCAGGTTCAGCATCTCGACAAACACTGAGAACGCCATCGCGAAGTAGACGTAGCCCTTCGGGATGTGCATGCCTGTGCCCTCGCCGACGAGGGTCGTCCCGATCAGAAGGAGGAAGCTCAGTGCGAGGATTTTCACCGTCGGGTGTGCCTCGACGAAACCGCTGAGGGATTTCGCCGACAGCATCATCACACCGACAGAGAGGACGACCGCAATGATCATGACGGCGAGGTCGCGCGCCATGCCGACTGCGGTGATCACCGAGTCGAGTGAAAACACCATGTCCAGCAGCATGACCTGGATCAGCACGCCCGAAAAGGACGGGACGACTCTCGCAGCGGACTCGCCCTCGGCTCCCTCGAGTTTGTCGTGAATCTCATGCGTCGCCTTGGCGATCAGGAAGAGGCCGCCGCCGAGGAGGATGAGATCGCGCCCCGAGAAGCCGTGCCCCAACACGGCGAAGAGCGGATTGGTGAGCTTCACGATCCACGCGATGGATATCAGCAGGAGGATGCGCATGCCCATCGCAAGCAGAAGACCAAGCCGCCGCGCTTTTGCCTGTTTCTCTACGTGCAGTTTCGACGACAGGATAGAGATGAAAATGATGTTGTCAATGCCGAGAACTATCTCGAGCACCGTCAGGGTAAAAAGGGCAATCCACGCCTCAGGGTTGGTTATCCAGCTCATCAGTCCACCTCTTCGGAAATCAGTTGGATTGAATTCGAGTCATGAATGCTCCTGCGAACCTGCCGCATGGATGGTGTCATCACCGGGCACGGGGTCGGTACCGCCCTTTGTTAGCGGCGAGCAGCGGATCAGGCGCCAGGTGGTGAGGATGCCGCCGCGCAGGGTGCCGTAGCGGCGGATGCAGCCGAGGCCGTAGTGGCTGCACGTCGGCGTGAAGAGGCATTGGGTCGGGACCAAGGGGCTGAGGGTCATCTGGTAGGCGCGGATCAGGCCCCGGCTCACCCAGGCGCTGGGCTGGAAGCGCACCGGCAACAAGGCTTCCACGCAGAGGTAGATGAACAGCGTGAGAAAGGGATGGTTCATCGTCCAGGCGGCCATTCTTTTACGTTCCGGCAAGTTCTTTCTCCGCCTTGAATTTCTTCGCCTCTTCTAGAAAGGCCGGCACGAGATCTTCCTCTTTTACCTTGCGGATGAGCTCGCCGCGGCGGTAGATGAGGCCTTCGCCGGCGCCGCCCGCCACCCCCAGGTCCGCGTCCCGGGCTTCGCCGGGGCCGTTCACCACGCAGCCCATGACCGCGTAGGTGATGCCTTCGTGATTGATCGCTTTTAGGCCCGCTTCGATCTCGTTGGCCACGCGGTTGAGGTCAATCTGCACCCGGCCGCAGGATGGGCAGCTCACCATGCGGATGCCGCCTTCGCGCAGTCCCAGGGCCCGCAGCATCTCGTGGCCGACCTTGCATTCCTCTTCACCATCACCGGTGAGGGACACGCGGATGGTGTCGCCGATGCCCTCCGCCAGCAGGATGCCCATGCCGATGCTGGACCGGATGGTGCCGCCGAAGGGCGTGCCCGCCTCCGTGATGCCCAAGTGGAAGGGATAGTCCACCTGCTTGGCCAACAATCGGTAGGCCTGCACCGTGCGCACCACGTCGCTGGCTTTGAGGCTGATCTTGGTGTTGGTGAAGCCTTCTTTCTCAAGCATCTCAAGGTGCCGCAGGGCCGACTCCACCATGGCTTCGGGTGTGGCGGTGCCGAACTTTTCCAGCAGATCCTTTTCGAGCGAGCCGCCATTCACGCCGATGCGGATGGAGATGCCCTTTTCTCCGGCCTTGTCCACAACGGCGCGCACGCGATCCTGGCCGCCGATGTTGCCGGGATTGATGCGCAGGCAGGCGGCGCCGCCATCCGCGGCCACCAGGGCCAGGCGATAGTCGAAATGGATGTCCGCCACTACGGGGATGGGCGAGCGCGCGCAGATTTCATGGAAGACTTCACCGGCCTTTTTCGTGGGCACGCTCACGCGCACGATCTCGCAGCCCGCTCCCGCATAGCTGTAGATCTGGCTGAGAGTGGCTTCCACGTCCCGGCTGTCGGTCTTGGTCATGCTCTGGACGGGTATTGGCGCGCCGCCTCCCACGGGCACTTTGCCCACCATGATCTGGCGAGACCTGCGGCGGGGGCTCAGGGGCGATAGTTGATCGGACATCCGGGACCTCATCCAGCTGGTGCTGGGCATGAAACAGCTTAACGGCTACCCTCAATATTCGTGTCGCGGATTGGGGTTTTCCGCCAGAGACCCCCGCTGGTGGTATGGTTCTCCTGTTCCTGGAACAAACTTGCAACGACTTTCTCCATTGCACTTTTGCTACACTGGCCCAACCTTCTCTAACCCACCCCGGAGGAAGACCCCATGAAGATGACCACCCGGCAACATAACGACGTGACGATCCTCTATCCCGAAGGGAAGATCACTCTCGGCGATGGGGATCAGGAACTGGGCGAGGCGGTCCGCACCGCGTTGGAACAGGGCGCGCGAAAAGTGCTTATCAATTTCTCCAAGGTGAGCTACTTGGATTCCTCCGGTGTCGGCGAGCTGGTGGGTTGCTACACCTCCGTGAAGGGCAAGGGCGGCGAGCTGCGCATCTGCGGCATGAATTCCCGCATCTTCAGCCTCATCACCATGACGAGCCTGCACTCGGTGTTCGAAGTAAAGGACACCGAAGAAGAATCCCTCAGCGGCTTCTGAGACCTTATCTCCAATGTGCGCCGCTCGCGCTTCGGCGCTGATCGCGAGTGTCGTTACGATCGGCATCAGTGGCAGCGCGGCTCAGGCTCCTGTTGCGCCGGGGCAGGGGCCTGTCTTTCAGGGCTTTCTCTGGGAAGGAGGCAGTGCGGATGATCGCGGCTTCGCCGCGATGGCTTCGGGCCTGGTGAAGGGAAAGCCCATCCCTGCTCTTCCCTTTGACCGCGTGCTGGAGGCCATCCACGCCACGGACCGCTTTAGTTCTGTGGACGGGAGCCTGGGTGCCGATGGCCTCGCCCGAGTCCGCTTGCGGCCCTGGAGCAAGCTCGAGTCCTGGGTTTGGCGGGGAGACGCCCTGCCGCAGAAACAAAAAGCCAAGCTCTTCCCGGACCTGAAAAAGGGTCAGCCCATCGGGGACCTCAGACTGGAGGAATGGCGCCGCATCGCTGAGGCGCGATTGCGGGATGAGGGTCATCCCCAGGCGAGGCTGTCCATTGAACGCGGCAAATCTGAGGCGCGACTCACCTTGAAACTGGAACTGGGCGTCGCCAGCCTGGTGAAGCGCGTTTCCGTGGATGGGAATCTTGGTCCCTACCGATTGGAGAGGCTGCTGAAACTCGCGGACATTCGTGTGGGCCAAACCCTTTGGACCCAAGAGCTGCGGCGTCAGGCCGCCCGGAAAATACGTCTCCGATTCGTGAAAGACGATCGGCTGGAAGGGCAGATTGAATTGGCTTACGCCGCCGATGGCACGCTCACTTTTTCCCTGGAGCCGGGACCCGTGGTGCGAGTCCAGACCAAAGGGAAATGGCTCAGTCAGAGAACCTTGAAGGAAATGCTTCCCCTGGCCCGGACGGATCGCTTTGGTCCAGAGCTGCTGGACGAAGGGGATCGCCGCATTGATCGCCACTTCCGTGAAGCAGGCTTTCTCGATGTGGAAACGAAGCATGTCCGTGAGGTGGTGTCCGGCACCTCGGAGAATCCTTCCGAAGTCCGCATCACTTACCTGATCAAGACCGGGGAACGCCGCACAATCAAGCGGATTCTGTTTGAGGGCAACCAGGAAGTGAACGACAAAGAACTGGCCAGGGCCTCGAATCTGCCCCATGGCCTTCTCTGGTTCAATGCCCCCAGGGCCACTCCCGACCTATTGAGTGAGATCGAGACACGCATCACGAACCTGTATCTCTTGAAGGGGTATTCGGAGATCAGGCTCCGGCGGCGCGTGGAAACCCGCAAGGGAGAACAGGACCTCGTCCTGGCCATCCGCGAGGGGACCAGGCGGACGGTGCGGGCCATCAACCTCGAATTGCCTCCTGGGCCCGAATGGGATCCCTGGAAGTTTGGTGAAAGCCTGTTGCGGTTTGTGGCGGACAAACCAGAATTGCTGCGCCCGGTCTTCTCGCAACGGCGCAGGTATCTCTCGGACCGGCGTGAGTTGGATGGTGTCGTTGCCGTGCTCGAGCTTCTTCCCAGCGAGTTGGGCAAGCCGAAGAAAGTCGTGCGGCTACTCACGGAGAGACCCGTGCCCTACGTTCGCGCGAACCTCGGCGCGGTGCTCGGGGAACTCAATCAAGACGTGGCCGCCCTCGGGTCCCCCAAGCCCATTGTGCGCACCCCCCGGTTCGAGGAAGACGAGACGGGTGCCACCATATACATCGAAATTCCCTCACAGCCGCTGACCTACGTCCGCCGCAGAGTGATCCAGGGCAGCCAGGAAACCAGAACCATCGCGGTGGCGCGGGAAACCCAGGACCTGGAACCCGGTGATCCCCTGAATCTCGATCGGCTGGGACGGGCGCAGGCCAATCTCGGCAATCTCGGCGCCTTCAAACGGGTGGATGCCATGACCATGAACGAGGTGGCTGGAACGACCGCTGCCTCTGGACCCAAAAGCCCGTGGAAGGAAGGCGATCTCGTGCTGCGCCTGGAAGAGCGCTCCCATTGGGTTTTCAGTGAATCCTTCGGCTATGACAAGAGTACCGGCTACAACTTCGGCTACGGTGTTCAGCGTCTCAACTTCCAGGGCATGGGACGGACGCTGGATTTTGGATTGCGGGCTGGCGATGGCACCATCCACAATTCCACGCTCCGCAAATGGTTTCCCACGGGAGATTTTTCCCGTTCCGTGGACAGCTTCACCCTCGGTTATACCGACCCCTGGTTTTCCCCCAGCTTCCTGGCGCGACTTTTACCAGATCGGGTCCAGTACCGCGTGGAGGCCGCCTATATCCAGGAGCAGCAGACCGCCTACCTGATCCGCCGCCGTCGTGTGCTGAACGGCCTGGAATGGCGTCTCGATGGATCCCGGGCCATCAGAGTGGGACATCGCTTCGAACGCTCGGACGTCAGGCTGGTGGATCTGGTGGACCTGAGCCTGCCCCAGTACGATTCCATCAGATTCATCTTCCAGGATCCCAACCTGCTGAACAATGCCACCCGGAGCCCGTCGCGATCCATTGTTTCCGCCCCCTATGCCCAGTGGATCCGGGACACCCGGGACAGTCCCTACGACCCCACCGATGGCAGCCTCACCTCCGTGCGATTGGATCTGGCGAACCAGATCTTTGGCACCAGCGCGAATTCCAGTTTCGTGAAACTGGATGCCCGGCAACAATGGACCTGGCCAGTGGGATACCGGGCCAGCGCGGGCGTCGTGAGTCTTGGCTTGCGTGTCGGCGCCGCCCGGCCCACGGCCAGCACCAGCCAGGAATTGCCCTTGGCGGAACGTTTCTTCGCCGGTGGTCCAGGCACCTTCCGGGGCGCGGAACCTGACTTTCTTGGCCCCGTGGGAAGCATCCCTTTCCTGCGGCAGACCTCCGATGGGAAATATGCGCCCCAACTGACCGCGAACGGGCAGTCCATTTTGTACCAGCTCATCCCAATCGGCGGGCAAGGATTGGCGCTGGTGAATCTTGAATACCGTTTCCCCATCATCAGCAAAACCATATGGGGCGAAGTGTTCGTGGATGCAGGGCAGGTTTACCGCAGCCTCCGGCGGGAACAGGATCCGCTGATTCCAGCCTTCCCGCCGCTTCGCGTCGCCCTGGGACTGGGTGTCATCTTCAAGTTAGGCCTTCCCATCAAGGTGGAATACGGTGCCGACCTGAAACGCATCCTTGGCCGCCCCCGCAGCAAGCTGGAAAGGGACAGCCAGCTCCACAGCCTGCTGATTTCAGCGGGGTACCAGTTTTAGGCACCGTTACGGTATCGCCAGTGCTTTTCTGGCGAGACCGTTACGGTGCCTTATGTCGGCCAAAAGAGCCAAACCGATGGATGGTGCTCCAAACAAAGTCGAAGGCATTACCCACTCGACACCGACCCTCAGGCCGACGCGGTGGGTGATGCTGTGAGGCAAGTCGAAGGGATTACGAACTACGCGACCAGCCATAGGCCGGCCTAGACATCCGCGCCGGTCCCGATACACTTGGAGATCCGCATTGGCGCGTAGCTCAGCGGTAGAGCACTACCTTGACACGGTAGGGGTCGGCGGTTCGAGACCGCCCGCGCCAACCAACAAGCCGCCTTCCGGGCGGCTCTTTTCATGCGGGCAGTCTCGAACCGCCTCGGCGGTTACTCGGTCGGTGTGGGTCCCCGCTGCGCGCGCTGTGCGCGCTCCGCGACCCACATCCTCCCTCGCCGCCCGCGCCAACCAACAAGCCGCCTTCCGGGCGGCTCTTTTCATGCGGGCGGCCTCCTTGTTCCAATCGAAAATCGCCAATCGCAAATCGCCAATCCCCCTCACTCCACCGTCACGCTCTTGGCAAGGTTCCGGGGCTGATCCACGTCGCAGCCGCGCAGCACGGCGATATGGTAGGCCAGCAGTTGAAGGGGTACCACGTACATGATTGGCGCGAGCCAGGGATCCACTTTGGGGAGGTGGATCACATCTTCGGCGATGTCTGTCAAGCCTTCATCTCCGTCGCTGACCAAGGCGAGGATGCGGCCATCCCTCGCCGCGGCTTCCTGCAGATTGGACAGGGTCTTCTCCCGGTTGGCGTCGTTGGGCAGGAGGGCCACGATGGGCAGGCGGCTGTCAATCAAGGCGATGGGGCCGTGTTTCATTTCTCCAGCGGGGTAGCCTTCGGCGTGGATGTAGGAAATCTCTTTCAGCTTCAATGCGCCTTCCAGGGCGATGGGGTAGAGTGGCCCCCGGGCGAGGTACAGGAAATCCCTGGCTTCCCGCCAGTCTTGGGCCCATTTGGCGATCCGTGGCTCCAGGCTATTGATGCGTTCCAATAGCGCGGGCAGTTCTCTCAAGGCTTGAATGAGCTCAGCGCGCAGCATAGGATCAAGCGTTCCCTTGGCTTCGCCCAGGCGCATGGCCAGCAGCAATAGAACACTCAATTGTGTGGTGAAGGCCTTGGTGGAGGCCACGCCGATCTCGGGTCCCGCATGGGTCAGCAACGTCGCTTCGGCTTGTCGCGTGGCGGTGGAGCCCTGCACGTTGCAGATGACGAGGGTCCGCGCTCCTCGGGAAGCGGCCTCTTTCAGCGCCGCCAGAGTATCGGCGGTTTCGCCACTTTGGGTGATGCCGATGGCCAGCGTGCCGGGCGCCACGATGGGGTTCCGGTAGCGGAATTCCGAGGCGTAATCAATGTCCACGCCGATGCGCGCCAGTTGTTCCAGATAGAACTTGCCTACCAGGCCCGCGTGCCAGCTGGTGCCGCAGGCCACGATGGAAATCCGGTTGAAACTCCGCAATTGTTCCGTCGTGAAGGGCAGATCCAGCTGGATGGGCTCGGAATTCTCGATGGGCAGGCGATTCAGCAGTGTGTTGGAGAGTGCCTGGGGCTGCTCGAAGATCTCCTTCTGCATGAAGTGCTTGAAACCGCCCTTTTCAGCCGCGATGGGATCAAAGGGAATCGTGTGGATGAGGCGCCTCACATCGCTCCCGTCCAGCCGGAAAATTCGTGCGCCTTCGCGCGTGATCTCCCCCAGATCACCGTCTTCAAGGTAAATGACCTGCCGGGTGTGGCTCAGCAAAGGCACCACATCCGAGGCCAGATAGGTCTCCCCGGCCCCTATGCCGATGACCAGAGGCGGGCCGCTGCGGGCCACCAGGATGCGATCCGGATCGTCCGCATGAAGACAGGCCAGGGCGTAAATGCCGCGCATCTTGCCGACCGCGGCGCGGAAGGCTTCCACGAATCCGAGCCCGTCATTCATCATGTGCGAAACCATCATCGGAAAACATTCCGTATCAGTTTCGGTGATGAAGGTGAATCCTGCGGCCTTCAGCCCCGCGCGCAGCTCCAGGAAATTCTCGAAGATGCCGTTGTGCACCGCCACCACTTTGCCGTCATTGCTGCGATGGGGATGGGCGTTCTCCTCGGTGGGCCGGCCATGGGTGGCCCAGCGCGTGTGGCCGATGCCTAGCGTCGCCGGATCATCCAGGTCCATCTTGGCCTGGAGGTTGATGAGCTTGCCGCTGGCCCGGGTGATATGGAAGGTCCCGTCGCCGGCCACCAAGGCTATGCCCGCGCTGTCGTAGCCGCGGTATTCCAGCGCCCGCAACCCATCCACCAGGATCGCCGCTGCGCTCTGCTGACCGATGTATCCTACGATGCCGCACATGCCGCCTCCTGCCGTTGAACTCTCGAAAACTAACGCATCCAGCTCCCACGGCCAAGGTGGTGGAATAGCCTCAAGGTGTGGGCTTTCACCGGACCACACCTGTGGTGGGCTGTCGCGGCCCCGGAAGGCACGCCACCAAACGGGGGGCAATCTTCCCGGCGCGATGGAGCAATCGCACCATATGGCTATACACTCGGCCCTGTGGGGTACTCCCATCACCGGGTGAATCAATATTTTGGACTAACTGATGGGGAAGAACTTCTTAGCTGTCGCAGCCGGAACATCCTCTCTCGCAGAGAATGGTCCAGATATCGATGCGGAAGCGCAGCGGCAGAAAACCGCGTTGCTGTTCCGGAATTCTGGAATCGCCCAATCCGTGAATGTCGTCAATGCCTCGATCCTGGCCTATGTGAACGTCTCGAACCTTGCGTCCCCCGACACGGCTCTGCTCTGGTGGAGCCTGGTGGTGGCCATCGCCGCGGGCCGCTATTTGCTGGCCCGCCGTTTCCTGTCAGCCATGCCTGACGCGGCTGCCGCCAGGGGATGGCGGAGTTGGTACATCTTCGCGACGGCGGCCATGGGCGCGGCCTGGGGGGCCGGGACCGTCGTGTTCATGTGGAATGCGCCCGACGGCGCGCAGTTGTTCACCGGGCTGGTGCTCTCGGGGATGGTGGCGGGCGCGGTTCCCCTCCTGGCTTCGGTGCCTGCGGCCTTGCGCACGTTCGTGGCGCTGGTGAACCTGCCGATGTCGGCGGTCATCTTGATCCAGGCCAAGACACCGCTGCACTGGGCCTTCGGCTTGATGAGCCTGATATTCCTGGCTGCGGTGCTCGCCAGCGCGCGCTTTCTGCACGAAACGATAGACGTTTCGATACATCTGGGACTTGGGCAGGGCCATCTTGTCAAAAACCTTGACCAGGCGCGCGCCGATGCCGAAGCAGCCCTTACCGAACTGGAGAAATTGACCGAGTCCCAGCGGCTCCTCAAAGCGGCGGTGGAGCAAAGCAGCGCCTCCATCGTGGTGACGGATGCCGACGCTAGGATCATTTTCGCCAACGCAGCCTTCACCCAGATCACCGGATATTCCATTGAGGAGGCCATGGGACGGAACCCCCGCATCCTGAAATCTGGCCGGACAAAGCCGGAGACCTATCGCGACCTATGGGAAACCTTGGTCAGCGGCCGGGCGTGGCACCACGAATTGTGCAATAGGAGGAAGAACGGGGAACTGTTTTGGGAGGCCGCCAATATCTCGCCCATCCTGGATGCCCAGGGGCGGGTTACCCACTATCTCGGTGTCATGGACGACATCACCGAGCGGAAACAGGCGGAAGCGGAAATCCTGAGGCTGTCCCAATGGAATGAGCTGCTCCTGAACTCCGCGGGCGAAGGCATCTACGGAGTGGGTCAGGGGGGGGCCTTAACCTTCATCAATCCGGCCGCGCTTGCGGTGCTTGGATTCAGCAAGGAAGAGGTGCTGGGGAAGAATGTGCATCAGGTGATCCACCACCACTACCAGGATGGAACTCCCTACCCGCAGGAAGAATGCCCGATCTATCTGACCCGGCAGGACGGAATCCGGCGGCAGGTGGAGGAAGTGTACTTCCGCAAGAATGGAGATTCCTTCCCAGTCCAGATGACGGTGACGCCCATGCATGAGCGTGGAAAGATCATGGGAGTGGAGGTCGTATTCCAGGACATTTCCTCCAGGAAAAAGATGGAGCAGGAACTGACGCGTCTCGCCACCACGGATCCCCTCACGGGAGTGGCGAACCGGCGCCGCTTCCTGGAGCAGATGGAAATGGAATTGGCGCGGGTCCGGCGGTTCGGGACGCAGGCCGCGTTCTTGATGGTGGATGTGGATCACTTCAAGAAGATCAACGATACCCATGGCCATGCCATGGGCGACGAGGTGCTGCGGCACCTTGCAGATCTGTCGCTGGCCCAGCTTCGCCGGATCGATCTGTTTGGCCGCCTGGGGGGGGAGGAGTATGGCATCCTGCTGCCCGGCACGGACCAAATCGGCGCCTTGCAAGTCGCAGAGGACTTCCGGCGCATTGTAGAGGCAAGTCCGCTCCAGACGAACCAGGGAACCGTCCCGTTTTCCGTCAGCATCGGCGCCACGGCTTTCGACCGGAGCGACAAGACTCCCGATCAAGTCCTGGCCCGGGCCGACGCCGCCCTCTACCAGGCCAAGGAGGGTGGGAGGAATCGGGTGGAAGCCAACTAACTGAATTAGGGACATGGCCGCGTTTCAAAGCGTGCCTTACCATCCCTTTCGTTGCCTTGTTCAAGGAATTTTCCCTTGAGGCGCGCTGGTGAGTAGGCGGCCGAAGCGAAATGGGGGAAGAATACGGGGGTACAGTCATCCTGAATGGAGTTCGGCCATGAGCGAAACGGAACCTCGCGAAGCTTCTTCACCGTGGAAATGGGTCCTCCTGGGTTGCGGCTTGGCCCTGTTCTTGGGTGTGGGCCTCGTTGTAGCCCTGGGGTACGGCACCTACCGCTGGGGCAAATCCGTGGAAGCCACCATGAAGGACCCGGTCGCCCGCGAAGCTGAGGTCCGCAAAGTGCTGGGCAGTGCAAACCTCCCCCAGGGCTACTACGCCGTGGCGGCCATTTCGATCCCCTTCATCATGGATATGGCGGTGCTGACCGATCAGCCGCCCAAGCCCAACGGGCAGCCCGGAGCCATGGGCGAGCGGGGCCTGATCTTCATGCGGATCATCACCCTGGGCAAGCAGGGGCAAGACGTGGAAGACTACTTCGAAGGCCGCAGCCAGGATTCGGAAGCCTTAAGGAGAAGCGGCATCCACATAGACACCTCGGAACTGCTCAAACGCGGAGTCCTGGAAGCCAAAGGGAGCAATCCGCGCCTCCGCTTCTTAGTCCAGCGGGGAAGCATCCAGCAAAGGGGAAAGCGCTCCCAGGGCCTCATCACCATCGTGTTTCCCGCCTGTCCTTCCAACAGAAAGCGCACCATGGTCATCTGGACCGGACCCGACCCCAGTCCGGGAGGTGCCTTGGATCCGGCCCTCCTTCCCGGTACCGTAGCCGACGAGGAAGCCATCGCCGGGATGATGGGCCAGTTCAAGCTCTGCGAGCAGTGAGCGTTAGCGGTTCCCCCCGGATACATATCAGGGGCCGTTCATACACCCACGTGTTCCGCCAGGCTTTCGGCCATGGCTCGGATCGCCATTCCGGAGGGGCTGTCGGGGTAGAGATCCACGACACTGCGCTGCTGGCGCACCGCCTGGAGCAGATGGCGGTCTGAGGGGACGAGCCCCAGGACTTGCAGATCCTTGCCCAGGAAATGTTGCGCCGCGGCCCGGAGCTGCTCCGCGGCTTCGGTGGCTTCTTCCCGGCTCTGGGCGTTGTTGATCACCACATGGACAACCTTGTCGGGCTCCCGAAGGTGCAGCACCTTCAGCATGGCGTAGGCATCCAGCAGGCTGGTGGGCTCCGGGGTGGAAACGAGGATGACTTCCTGGGACGCCGCCAGCATCTTGAGCACCGCGTCATGAATGCCCGCGGCGGTGTCTATGAACAGCCAGTCCGCATCCTCGCAGACCCGCTGGAGGCTCTGGGTGAGCCGCAGCTCCGAAGCCGGGTCGAGATGGGACAATTCGTGGACGCCGCTGCTGGTGGGGATGACCCGGATGCTTGCGCCCCCCGCCACGGGGGCCTCCAGAACCACCTCCTCCATCATTTTTTCGCCCTTCAGCACCTGCTCAAGGGTGTGCCTGGGTGAAAGCCCCAGCAGCACATCCAGGTTGGCCAGACCGAAATTGGCATCCAGCACCACCACCCTCTGGCCCACCTTGGCGAAGGCCGTAGCGAGACCCGCCACCACATTGGTCTTGCCCACGCCGCCCTTGCCGCTGGTCACTGCGACCACTCGGGCGCGAAAGGGGGAAAAGGTCACGGTCATGTCAAAGCCGGTGTTTAGGGGCGCTCAAAGCCATGGCGAAGCCGCGTCTTGCGAGAGTCATGGTCAGGTTCGGTAGGGCCCAGGTCGGCATGTTGACACCAAGCCAGGAGTAGGGCGAGGAGGATGCCAAGTGGGGCGGTGGACCTTGGGCTATGGGCGGTGGGCGGTGGGCCTGGAGCCTATAGCCAACAGCCTACAGCCTCCCAAGCGCTTCCCAGCGCTCAGCTGGATGGAATCGGCATCGCCAGCCAGCCCAGCTCACCCGCTGAAAAGAAACCCTGCCTGGCCAGGGCAGGCGGTCCAGAAAGCGGCTCAGGGCCAGTTGCAGGCGCAAACGCTGCTCATGGGTCAGCGCGGTGTCGCCGCCCACCCACGTGCCTGGTTTGCGGGCCTTCACTTCCAGCAGCCTCAGTTCATCGCCACGGCTCATGAGCAGGTCCAGTTCGAAGCGCCCCAGCTTCAATTGCCAGGCCACCAGGTCCCACCCCCGCAGCCACAGCAACCACAGGGTCAGACGTTCGCATCGGTGCCCCCAGATCCGGGCGCGGCTGCCTCTGGTGGTTTCAGATGTCATGGTTCGCTCGGCAGGGAGGGATCGTAATGAACTCAGCATAGCCAGTTCTACCGGGCAGCTCCGCCCTGTGACGCTCGGCACAAGGAGCCTGCCTATTCGACTTGGGCCAACCATTCCACTATCCTTCGGAAAGCCCCATGGAGCCTCTTCGCCATCCGTTTTGGACACCCGGATGGAAAATTGGCGATAACAGTTCTGGAATTTCTTGGTGAAAAGATGGATCCAATGCCTACGGTCGCCAGTGATACTCCGGCTCTCCCAAGATCGGGGAAGCGGGCCAGCCTTTTCGACAAGTGCCTGCAATTCACCCGCGCCGATGAGCTGAAGGCCCTGGGCAGCTACCCCTACCACCGAGTCATCGAGAACGGGCAGGACACCGAAGTCCAGGTCAATGGGCGGAAGATGCTGATGCTCGGGTCCAATTCCTACCTGGAGCTGACCACCCACCCGAGTGTCAAGGCGCAGGCCATGGAGGCCATCCAGCAGTACGGGAGCGGCTGCGCCGGGTCCCGCTTCCTGAACGGCACCTTGCCGATCCACCTGGAGCTGGAAAAACGGCTTGCGAGCCTGGTGGGCAAGGAAGCCGCCCTGGTCTATCCCACGGGCTTCCAGACCAACACGGGCGTCATTTCCACCCTGGTCCAAAGTGGCGAATTCATCATCTCCGACAAGCTCAACCATGCCTGCATCGTGGATGGCTGCCTGCTTTCCCCGGGCAAGCTGGTTCGCTACAACCACAACGACATGGCAGACCTGGAGGACAAGCTGTCCAGGCTGCCAGTGGAGGCAGGCAAGCTCATCGTCACGGATGGCGTCTTCTCCATGGAAGGCGACATCTGCAAACTTCCGGACATCGTCCGGCTGGCGAAAAAGTACGGAGCCCAGGTGATGGTGGACGACGCCCACGGATTGGGCGTGCTGGGACCCGCCGGCGCCGGCACCGCGGCGCATTTCGGCCTCACGGACGGCGTGGACCTGATCATGGGGACCTTCTCCAAATCCCTGGCGGCCATCGGTGGCTTCATCGCCAGCAGCGAGCGGGTCATCAACTACCTGAAGCATACCTCTCGCCCCTTCATTTTTTCAGCCTCCGCGGCCCCCGCCAGCGTCGCGGCGGTGCTCGCGGCCCTGGACGTGATGCACGAAGAACCGGAACGGTTTGACCTGCTCTGGCGCAACGCCACCTTCATGAAGCAGGGGCTGGACAACCTCGGTTTTGATACGGGAGATTCCGAAACCCCCATCATCCCGGTGCTCATGGGCGATTTCGACACCTGCTTCCAGGTCTGGCAGTTCATGGAGGAAGAAGGTATTTTCGTCAATCCCATCGTGCCTCCCGGGGTGCCTCCCAACCGCTGCATGATCCGGGTTTCGGTCACCGCCGGGCACACCCTGGAGCAGCTCAACTGGGCCCTGGAGAAGTTCTCGGAAGCCGGTCGCCGCTTCGGGCTGACGGAGTAGCGGCCCGTGGCTGACAGCCTAAGGATTCATCCAGTCTCTGGGGCTGCGGATGTGGAAACCTTCATCCGCTTCCCGTTCCGTCTCTATCGGGATTACCCCCATTGGGTGCCGCCTCTTTTGATGGAACGGCGCGAATTCCTGGACCCCGCCAAGAACCCGGTGTTCGAGTACGCTAAAATCCAGCTCTTCCTGGCCTTCCGTGGAACCGAGGTGGTGGGCACCATCGCCGCCATTTGCAATAGCCGCTACGGGGAATTCCACGGGGATGACAAGCACGTTGGTTTTTTCGGCCTCTTCGAATGCATCCAGGACCAGGAAGCCGCCAACGCGCTTCTGAACGCCGCCGCCCAGTGGCTCGGGAACCAAGGCATGACAGCCCTGCGCGGCCCCGTGAACTTCACCACCAACGACATCGTGGGCCTGCTGGTGGATGGCTTCGACGACGACCCGGCCATCCTCATGCCCTACAATCCGCCCTACTACGATGGCCTGATGGAAGGCGCAGGATTCACCAAGACTAAGGACCTGTTCGCTTTCACCCTGGCCGAGAAGGACTACCGCGGACAGCTGGATGGTGTGGCCACCAAGCTGGCGCAACGCGGGCACGTGAAGATCCGGCCCGTTGATCTAAAGCGCTGGCCCGAGGAACTGGCCTTCGTGCGCAGCTGTTACAACATAGCCTGGGCGGAGAACTGGGGTTTCGTCCCCTGGACTGATCGCGAGCTGGCCTTCATCGCGAAGGAATTGAAGCCCCTCATTGATCCGTGCCTAGCCTTCGTCGCCGAAGTGGACGGGACGTCCGCGGGATTTTGCATCTCCGTCCCGGACGCCAATCAGGCCATCAAGCTGGCGAAAGGAAAACTGCTTCCTTTCGGGCTGCTGAAAATCCTCTGGAAGCTCAAGGTGAGCAAGGTCACGCGGCTGCGCACCATCGCCATGGGCGTGCTGCCGGAGCACCGGAGGCGGGGCATAGATGCGATCCTGGTGCACCACCTCGTCCGCCAATCCGTGGCCTATGGCTGCCCGGTTTCGGAAATGGGCTGGATCCTGGAGGACAACCAGCCGATGCTCAGCGCCCTGCGCCAGATCGGCGCGCAGAAAACCAAGACCTACCGCGTCTACGACCGAGCTATCTAGCGATGCTCGCGCTGGTCACGGGAGGTCAGGGATTCATCGGCTCTCACCTGTGCGAGCGGCTGATCAAGGAAGGCCATCGGGTTCGGGTGCTGGCCCGGGAGTCCAGTGATCTGGCGAACCTTCAAGATTTGCCGCTTGAAATTGTCCACGGCGATTTGATCGGTGGGAAAGAGCTGGGCCAGGCCCTTGCGGGAATTGACGTCGTGTTCCATCTGGCCGGGGCACTGAAGGGATTCCATGAAGCGGACCTGACGCGCGTGAACCGCGACGGCACGCGGACTTTGACCGAAGCCTGCGCCGCCCACGCTCCCAACCTCACCCGTTTTGTGCTGGTATCCAGCCTGGCGGCCGCGGGGCCAAGCCCTGGCGGACCTGTTCCCGCGCTTGAAGACGCGCAGCCTGCGCCTCTGACCTGGTACGGGAAGAGCAAGCTGGAGGCCGAGCAGGTGGTCCAGCATTCGGGGCTGCCCTTCACGATTCTTCGCCCGCCGGTCGTCTTCGGGCCCCGGGACCGGGATGTCTTCAGCTATTTCAAGATCGCCAAGGCTGGCGTGCTGCCCATTCCCGGCTGGAGGGATCGCTGTTATTCGCTGGTGTTCGCGCCGGATCTTGCGGAAGGGATCCTCCGTGCAGCAGCAGAGCCCAAGGCCTCATCCGAAGTATTCAATCTGGCCGGTGCCGAAGTCGTGACCTGGTCTGAATTGGGCCATAAAATATCCTCCGCGCTGGGTGTCAGGGGCCGTGTGCTCCGCCTTCCGGAATTCGCCATCCGGGCTGCCGGGCGCCTGGCTGATGTCGCCGCACGCTTGCGGGGCAAGCCGCAAATCTTCAGCTCCCAGAAAGTCATCGAGATGCTCGCCCCGGCCTGGGTGGCGAGCCCCGGAAAAGCCCAAGAGATTCTGGGATGGAGATCCGCGACACCTTTGGATGAAGCTCTCGCGCTCACCGTACGCTGGTACCGCCTCAATGGCTGGCTGTGAGATGAGGCCAAGGCCCTTCGGACTTGCTACCCCCCTGGGAGCCTGGCGCCCCTTGGACTTGGCGCTGGTTGGCTACGCGATCCTCTCATCTATGGCGCTGTTCGTGGGCCTGGCCCGGGGAGCAGTGGGATGCGAGAAACAACTTCTGTTCAACGCGATCATCCTAGGGGCGGCTCTAGGGATCAATCTCTGGAGCCGGGATACCAGGGCACTGCTTCCGACCCTGCTGCGTTTCTGCTATGTGCCGTTTTGCTACCTCATCTTTTACCGCCAGATCGAGATCCTCTGGCCGATCCTCCGGGCCGCTCCCATGGATGCAGGCTTGGCTGGCCTGGAAGGCCGGATCTTTCATTTTCAGCCTTCCCTCGCCTTCCGCGCCGCCTTTCCCTACGCCTGGCTATCGGAAATTTTCTGCTTCGCGTATTTCGCCTATTATTTTTTCACGCCGGTGGTGTTCCTCACGGTGCTATTCCGGAAGGGCTACTTGGTGGCCGAGCGCATCGCCTTGGCCACGTCTGCCTGCTTTTTCAGCTGCTACACGATCTTCTGGCTTTTCCCCACCGTGGGGCCCCACTACTTTTTCCCGCCGCACCTGGGGCCGCAACTTTACGACGGCTATGTTTTCAATCACCTGCTGTTCTTCCTCACTTCCAACGGTGAGATCCGGGCCGGGGCCTTCCCTTCGTCCCATATCGCCGTGGCCCTGCTCCTGACGCTTCTCGTCCGGCGGGATGCGCCAGGTCTGTTTGCACCTCTCGCCCTCATCACGGTGCTGATGCTCCCGGCGGTGGTCTATCTGCGGGCGCACTACTTATTGGATGTCCCCGCGGGCATTCTCACCGGACTCATGGCGTTTGCGATCTTGAACGCTACTCGTCCTGCCGGGGCGCGATGAGGCTGCGCTGCACCCGCTCCAGATTGCCCTGGAGCTGCACCAGGTTCCAGGCGATCCACATGGCGTAGCCGAGCCAGACCCAGAGCAGGCGCGGGTCGCAGGGCGTGCGCTTGAGCACTTCGGTGCCGATGTCGAGCCTCAGGCCTTGCAGGAACCAGACCACGCCACCGAACACGATGAGCAGATGCCCCCACCTGATCCAGTAGGGGCGCAGGCCCTCCTTGGCCTTCCAGCGCAGCAGGAGCCAGCGCAGGAAAAGTTCGGACTTTATTTCAGCGAAATGCAGGGCGATGAGCTGGTCCACCAGCGGCGCGTAGCGATGGACTTTCAGTTCGGCGATTTCATCTTCGCCATTCACTTTTCGAAGGAACGCCGAGCGGATCTTGCCCACGCATTCCTCCCAGGGGGCTTCCTCGCGCCGCACGGCCAGATGCAGCCGCACCAGCCCGACCCAGAGCAGCCCTTGGGCCAGCAGCACCAGCCAGAGCGCCATGCCCTGCCAGCCGCTGTTCCGCACCACATCCAGAAACCGCATGAGATCCATGGAACAAGTTTGACCGGAATCAAAATGAAATGCTGCCCACGAAAGGGCTGCTTGTTCCGGCATCATGGAATCACCATGAACTTTCGCCGCGCTCCTCTAGTGATGCTCGCCGCTTCCAGCCTGCTGGCGCAGGCACCGGATGCCTGGGAATCGCTGCTTTCGCGCCTGCGTCTTCGCCCGAGTCGCCAGGGGGCTTACCAGTTCCTTTCCCGGGGCTGGGAATTCGATGGGGCCTGGCGGCAGGATCTGGCACTGACCAGGCTTCGGGCCTCGGGCGAACTGAGTTTCCTTCAACTGGATGAGGCGCAGGCAAAATCGCTGGGGTCGAGGCAGCGCTGGACTTCAGGAGAAAGCCATTGGGCCGTGCTGGGCCCTGCCTTTGACATCGTGGCTTCGGGGACCACCCAGCCCACGGCGGAATCCCTGCTCCAGACCCTGCGGGACGCAGGCTGGAAACCGCAGTGGGAGCGGCGCGAGGCCTTCCTGCGGGAGCATCCCGAGAACGGCGAGGCCTGGCAGGATCTGTTCACGGAATCCCTGGTAGTGGCCACGAATTTTGCGGATGAATCCCCGATACCAGCTGAGAAGGAGGAGGGGCTGAAGCCTCCAGATGCCGAAAAGGATCAAGCCCAGTTTGGCGATGTGGACCGCGCTCTGCGGGGCCTGCTGGAGGTGGACGGCTGGGAACAGTATTTCGAATTCCGCGTGGGCCTGGAGGAAGGCGCCAAGGGTTTTCCGCAGTCGTCCCTTCTGCAGCCGGGGATCGCGAAAATGCGCTGGGGAGTGGAGGAAGCCCTGAAAGCCCGCCCCGGTGATGAGCGGCTCTGGAGCGCATGGGCCGAGCTGGCGGGCCCTTCGGATTCTCCCGAGGCGCTCCTGACTTCGCTGGAACCGGCCCCACACCAGCCCTGGCCTCCCCTCGACGCCGCGGAACCCTTGGCCCTGGCCTATCGGCGCAACCAGGACTGGGTGGGGTTGGCGCACACCGCGGAAACAGCCATGGCCCAGGCCCTCCAGCCCCTGGTCATCCAGGCCGTTGGAGCTGACTCTGAACGCTCCCTGGCCTGGCATCGCTCCCTGGTTGTGTCCACCTGGGGCCCCTTGCGCGTGGAGGCCCTGCTTCACTTGGGCCGCCGCCAGGATGCCCTGGCCGCCCTGGAGGAATGCCGAGCTTTGAGCGGCCGCCTGTGGGGGCGGGTTCAACAGGCTTTCAGCAAGATCAATCTCGTGGATGGAGACCTGGCGAAGCGCTATCGCGAGAGCGACCTGCGTGTGCTCATGGACGTGCTCAAACACCCGGCATTCAAGGATGAGGCGCCTCCCGCGGCCGCACAGCCCTTGCGGCTGGCGGTCCAGGGCCACCCCACTTGGAAAGATGACTTCATCCAGCTGCAGCATGATCCCCATTTCGATGCATGGAGACCGGGCCGCGAGCTGGTGTGGGAATACTTGAGCGATGCCGAAGCCAGGGTTTTCAAGGATCGTGGAGAAGGTGGCCCAAATCGGTGGGTGCTGCTGCGAGGATCAGAACTGCTTTCCAGCGGCGGGGAACTGCCCACGCCAGAGACCCTGTCGGACCTATTGCTGGCCCAGGGTGGCCTGCCTTATCTCGCGGAGCTGGATGCCTTCATCAGGGCTCACCCGGACCATGTGGAAGCCCGCGCGCAGCGGATCTCCGAAGTGAGCGCCCGGGCCCAGACCCGGGGCCTGGAAAAGCGGCTGCTGGCGGATTTCGCGCGGACCCCTTGGGCCATCACATTTCCAAAGAATTGGAAGCCTGACACGGAACTATGGGCTGAGGCCGCCAAGAAAAAGCTGCCTCAGCTCGAAGGCGATGTGAGGCGCTGGCCAACCTCCGGTCCGATCCATGCCTGGGTCACCTGGGCCGCGCTGTCGCCCACCCATCCGGGGCCAGGATCGCTGTTGCGAAGCCTGGCCATCTGGAAAAATTCCCGAGCCGAGCGGGATCCCTTTCGCACGGGCCCCCTCAACATTTTCACCACCGGCAGGATCTCTGAATTTCTGGAGTCGCAGAAGGATTGGACAGGTCTTTTGGATTGGTGCCAGGCGCTCTGGGAGCTGGGCTGGCGTGAGGCCCTGCCGCGTTACTTGAAGCCCGCGCCAGGCCTGAAGGAGGCGCCCATGCCGATGATGCGCTGGTTCCTGGATGTCCCCTTCCGCCGCATCCTGCAGCCCTGGGCTGAGGCCTTGCGTCACCTGGGGCGCACTGAGCAATTAAAGCAGCTGGCGCTGGAACTGGACCTGCTCCAGCCGGGCCTGGCCAGACGGCTGGATGCGCCGGCGCAGGAGAAGCGGCCCAGCCGGCGTTAGCGACCGCGGCCATCAAAAAACACCACGCGGAGGTTCGCCGAGGAGCGGAGGGTAGCGGAGAAGAACAGGCGAATGTGGTTAGAGCTTTCCCCACGGCACCTCGCCCAGCTTGATGAAGGCTTCTGCATCCATACCCTTTTCTGGGTCTTCGGGAAGTCGTGTGGGTAAATCATAAGGTGTAACTGGCCGAGAAGTCTCTCGTACATTGGCTTTCAGCCATTTCACAGAGGCTTTTGATTTGGCATGATGTTCCGATGCCTACCTCTTCGAAGCGAAAACGACTTCTGGACGCCTACCGATTTGCCGGGTTCCGGCCTGTCGAACAACTGCGCGGTGTCTTCGGCGATCCGAAGGCGCGCGTTGTCACCCTCGTCCGGCGCTCAAAAAAACGGCGTGCGGATGCTGCGGGCGAGCGCACTCGGGGTGGTACGACCGGCGCGTGCGGAGGGTCCGCGATCTGTCTTGCGGCGACACGCGCATCTACCTGGAGATCGAGGTGCGGCGCGTGCAGTGCCGGAGTTGCGGCAAAGTGAAAACTGAGCGGCTGGAGTTCCTGGCGGACAACCCGTTCTATACGAAACGCTTTGCCCATTACGTGGGCCGGCGCTGCCGGCAGGCGACGATCAAGGCTATTGCGAGTGAACTCAAGCTTGATTGGGAGACGGTCAAAACGCTGGAAAAGCAGTACATGCGCGAGCAACTGGCCCGCGCTGGCACGCCCGGTCCCAAAGCCATCGACATCGACGAGGTCTCGATCCGCAAGGGCCACACCTATCGCATCGTGGTGAGCGACCTGATCCGCCGCCGTCCGATATGGTTCGGTGGCGAGGATCGCTCGGAGGCGAGCCTGGCGCAGTTCTACGACTTCCTGGGAGAGAAGAAGGCCAAGGGAATCCGGCTGGCGGTCATGGACATGTGGAAGCCGTTTCGCAACGCGACCGCAGCACACGCCCCGCAGGCGGCGATCCTGTTCGATAAATTCCACATCATGCGTCACCTGGGCGAGGCGCTCGACAAGGTACGCAAGGCCGAGTACGCCCGGCTCAGCGGGAAGGATCGCAGCTACATCAAGGGCCAGAAATACACGCTGCTCTCGCACCGCGAAAACCTCTCTCTGGAGGGAAAGAAAGCGCTGAAAACCTTGCTGGCAGCCAATAAGCGGCTGAACACCGCCTACTTGCTAAAAGAGTCTTTTGGCCAGCTCTGGGACTACGAACGCGAGGGTTGGGCGCGGCGCTTTTTCGAGAACTGGCGCAACAGCCTCAAGTGGCAGCGCCTTGAACCCTACGAGAAATTCGCGGCGATGATTGATCGGCATTGGGACGGCATTGCGGCCTACTGCAAACCAGAGAACAAGGTCTCGCTCGGATTCGTCGAGGGCTTGAACAACAAAATCCGCGTCCTCCAGCGCCGGGCATACGGCCTGCGTGACGAGGAGTACCTGCAGCTGAAGATCCTCACCTGCATGCTTCCCGCACTCTAAAA
>JAJYMZ010000292.1 GCA_021786615.1 Acidobacteriota bacterium | reverse complement strand
AGCGCATCAACGTAGGCCTTGGCCATGGCGGGCCAGACCGTATTCTTGCCCATCATGTTGGCCTGCACGGCGAAGCCCTCGCTCACGATACCCCCGGCCTCAGGGATGTCCATGGCGCCCGTGTGCGACGCCGCGCGCCCTTGGGCATCCACCATGCCCACCTGCCGCACGGCGGCTTCCGCGTCCACGGATACCAGCGCCTTCAGGGCCTCAGGGGCGCTTTTCCCGGCCTTCATCAATTGCAATCCCAGTGGCCCGTAGGCGATATCAGGAATGCTCTGGGTGGCCACGGTGCCCACGCCGGGCTCCGCGTGGATGACGCCGCTGCCCACGTTGAACCAGTGGCTCTGCACCGCCACACCCAGATCCCCGGTGGCCGGGTCCCGGGCCACAATGGAGAAGGTGTGCACGGGCCGCTGGGCGCGAATGAGCGGCGTCTGGGCCAGCAGAGAAAAACTCGCTGCGGCGAGGATCAGCAGATTTCGCATCTCGACTCCCTAGATCAGGCTTTCGAGACTAGCGCAGTTGGCTCACCACAAGTAGCACCAGAGTCATATCAGCCCACAGGTGCGTGAGCAACGCGATTCCCAGGCCTCCGGAACGGCGCGCGCTGCCCGCCCAGAAGGTCCCGACGGTGGCGGGCAACAGGAACGATGGCAAAGCCCACAGCCAGCCAAATTGCAGGAACGCCGCGACGCCGTGGTGCAGGCCGAAGGCGGCCCCGTGAACGTAGGCGGGCCAAGGCTTTTCCCGAACCAAGGTGCCGCGCCAGAAGGCTTCTTCGATGGCGACGTTGAAGATGAAGGAATAGATCGCCCAGGTGAAGAGTCCGCCGGGCCAGCGGCTCAGGAGAGCCAGGACCTGATCTCGTGGAAACGATGCCAAGGGCGGGATCAGCAGGATGAGCGGGAGCAGCGCGAAGGCCGCCAGAATAGGAATCCAGGCGGAGCCAACCCTTCCCCATTTGAAGGGGCCTCGCAGTCCCAGCAGGCACACGAGGTGGTAGGTCAGCACGGCGGCCCAGGCGTGCCGCGGCCAGAGCAGCCGCGCGGCCCCGAGGATGAGGGCCGGCAGCCACCAGGGGATGCGGAACATGGATCAGAGCGCGGCTTTTAGCGCTTCGAAGGCCGCGGGAATGCCGCCCGGTTTTGTGCCGCCGCCCTGGGCCAGATCCTTCTTTCCGCCCCCGCGGCCGTCAATGTGCGGGGCCATGAGTTTCAACAGCGCCCCCGCGTCGGCATTGAGTCCCTGGGATACGGAAACGAGCAGGGCCAGCTTGTCCTCGGCGACTTTGGAAGCCAGGGCGATGACGGCTTTGGGGTGGCGCGTGCGGACCTGGTCCATCAATTCCCGCAACGCGTTGCCTTCCAGGCCATCCACGCTGGCGGTGACGACTGTGAAGCCATTCACTTGATCCACGTTGGTATTAGTGTGTACAACCACACCACCAAGACCGGGTCCACTGCCAATCCCCCCACCAGCGGCCTTGAGCTTTGCTTCCTTCAGCTCCTTTTCTAATACGGCGATTCGTGCGTCCTTCGTCGCCATTGTGCTGAGTATATTTTCCCTTCCTGTCTTGGCTGCACGCGAGAGACGGCCAAGCATCGCTTCATCCTGCTGCAGCAACTCCAGCGCCGCCGCGCCCGCCACGGCCTCGATGCGCCGCACGCCGCTGGCCACGGCGCTCTCGCTGGTGACTTTCACCAGCCCGATCTCGCCGGTGTTGGCCACGTGCGTGCCCCCGCAAAGTTCGACGCTGAAGCCCGGCACGGACATCACGCGCACGCGATCGCCGTACTTCTCACCGAACAGAGCCATGGCGCCCGTGGCGATGGCTTCGTCAATGGGCATCTCGGCCAGGTGGGTGGCCTTGGCCAGCAGGGTCTGCTCGTTCACCAGGCGCTCGATTTCAGCCATCTGCTCGGGCTCGATGGGCGCGAAATGGGTGAAGTCGAAACGCAGGCGGTCGGCATCCACCACGCTGCCCGCCTGTTTGACATGGGTGCCCAGCACTTCCCGCAGCGCGGCGTGCAGCAGGTGTGTGGCGGTGTGATGGGCGCGGATGCGGGCGCGGCGATCGGGATCCACGGCCGCGTGAACGGAGGCCCCTTCTCTCAGCTCTCCGCTGATCTTCACCTTGTGAAGACTCCGCTTGGAGGCCGGCGCCGTGCAATCCAGGACTTCAGCCGCACCGCCCTCGAAGCGCAAGCTGCCCGTGTCACCCACCTGACCGCCGCCCATGGCGTAGAAGGGCGTGCGGTCCAGAAGGACGGAACCTGCGCCGGAAAGCAAGGCCACGCGCTGGTTGGCGGCGCCGAAAAGCGCCAGCACCTTGGCATCGGCTGCCGTGGTCTGGTAGCCCAGGAATTCCGTAGGCGGCAGTTCCGCCAGCATCGCGAAATCACCGGAGAGACGCTGGTCATGAGTCTTGAGCGCCGCACGGCCCTTGGCTTTCTGTTCATCCAAGGCTTTCTGGAAACCAGCCAGATCGCAGGCCAGGTCTCGTTCGCGGCACCAGTCCTCCACCAGGTCCACGGGGAATCCGAAGGTGTCGTAGAGCTTGAAGATGTCCACTCCTGCAAGGCTCCCGCGGCTCACATCGCAGGCTTCCAATTGTTTCAATCCCGCGTTGAGCGTCACGGAAAACTGCTGCTCCTCGCGGCCCAGCGTCTTGGAAATGCGTGTGGCTTCGGCTGTCAATTCCGGGTAGGCATCGCTCATCGCCTCAACAACCGAGGGCACGAGGTCCGCGAAGAATCGTCCTTCGATGCCGAGCTTTTTCCCGAAGCGCAAAGCCCGGCGCACGATCTTGCGCAGCACGTAGCCACGGCCCTCATTGCTGGGCACGACGCCGTCAAAGGTCATGAAAGTCGCGGCGCGGATGTGGTCCGCGATGACCTGCGAAGCGGTGCGGTTGCTGTGCTCCGCGCGATCGCCGGGCTTCACCTTCGCCACCTTCCAGATGGCCTCGAAGATGGGCTCGAAGAGATCAATCTCGTAGTTGCTGTCCTTGCCCTGGAGGATGGAGGCGGTGCGCTCCAGGCCCATGCCGGTGTCAATGCTGGGTTTGGGCAAGGGCGCCAGATTGCCTTGGGCATCTCGCACGTACTGCATGAAGACGAGGTTCCAGATTTCCATGACCCGGTCGCCTTCGCCGTTGGGCGTGGCATCGCCATCGTAGTGCTCGCCGCGGTCGTAGAAGATTTCCGAGCAGGGCCCACAGGGCCCCGTGTCCCCCATCTGCCAGAAATTGTCCTTCTTGCCGTAGCGGCGCAGCCGTTCGGCGGGCACGCCGGCGGCCCTCCACAATTCCTCCGCTTCCAGGTCAGCGGGGATGCCATCCGCGCCCTCGAAGACCGTGACCCAGAGGCGGGAAGGATCAATGCCCAGCTTGCCATCGTCAAGGGGCCCCGTCACCAAGTCCCAGGCAAAGCGGATGGCATCGGCCTTGAAGTAATCGCCAAAGGAGAAGTTGCCGAGCATCTCGAAGAAAGTGTGGTGCCGCGCCGTGAAGCCCACCTGGTCCAGATCGTTGTGCTTACCGCCGGCCCGGAGGCATTTTTGCGAGGACGTGGCCCGCGTGTAGTCGCGGTTTTCTTTGCCCAGGAAGACGTCCTTGAACTGGATCATCCCTGAGTTGGTCCACATGACTGTCGGATCATCGGCGGGCCCCACCACCGAAGAAGAAGCCACCTTGCGATGGCCGTTCTTCTCGAAGTAGGCGAGAAAGCGTTGGCGGAGTTCGGAAGTTTTCATGATTGGAACCGCGAATGGCGCGAATAAACGCGAATTTGTTAGTGGGTGTGGACAAGGCGGATCCAGTCAAGCTGGCTGGACCCGAAATTCAGAAGGAGTAATAGCAAATGCTTCGTCTTTGAAAATCAAATCATTCGCGTTCATTGGCGACATTCGCGGTTCCTTAGTGCCTGAAGTGCCGCATGCCGCTGAAGAAGAGCCATACGCCGAGCCGCTGGGCGGCGGCGATGACATCGCTGTCCCGCAGGCTGCCACCGGGTTCCACGAAGGCGTGGACGCCATGGCTGGCGGCCAGCTCCAGCCCATCGGCGAAGGGGAAGAAGGCATCGCTGCCCAGCGCCGAGCCTTGGGCTCGCTCACCGGCTTTGCGGCAGGCGATCTCCACGCTGTCCACCCTGGACATTTGCCCTGCGCCGATGCCCACGGCGGCCCCGTTTTTCACGAGCACGATGGCATTGGACTTCACCGCTTTGGCGAGTTTCTGAGCCAGCACGAGATCTTCCTGGACGGGTTTCGGGTTCCGGCCCGTGGCCTTGACTTCCCAGTCTTCGAAATCTGCGAACTGATCATCCGGGCGCTGGGCCAGGAAACCACCCCCGATGGTGCGCAGGTCCAGTCCCGAAGCGGCCGTGGGCCACTGCTTGGGCATGCGCAACAGGCGCAATTGCTTCTTGGTGGCGAAGACTTGGAGCGCTTCCTGGGTGAAACCCGGGGCCAGGATGACTTCCCAGAAACTCTGGGCCATGACCTGGGCCACTTCGATGCCGATGGCCCGGTTGAAGGCCACGATGCCGCCGAAGCTGGAGAGGGGGTCCCCGGCCCGGGCCTTGAGGAAGGCATCCAGGGGATGGGCTGCCACCGCGGCACCGCAGGGATTGTTGTGTTTCACGATGACGCAGCCAGGGGCCTGGAACTGCCAGGCCAGCCGCGCTCCGGCATCCGAATCCAGCAGGTTGTTGAAGGAGAGTTCCTTGCCCTGCAATTGTTCGCAGGCGGCGATGCCTTCCAATCTGGAGTCCCGCTCGATGTAAAAAGCCGCGGGCTGGTGGGGATTTTCTCCGTAGCGCAGTCCCTGGTGCTTGGAGAGCCTGAGATCCAGATTGTTTGGGAGATTCTCATCGCCGGGTTCTGCTTGGGCTTGCAACCATTTCGAGATGGCGGCGTCGTAGGCGGCGGTCAGCCGGAAGGCTTCCAGCGCGCAGGCCCGCCGGTCCTCCAGGGACCAGGTGCCTGCGGTCTGCTTCTGGATGAATCCAGCGTACTGGTCGGGATTCGTGAGCACCGTCACGGCGGCGTGATTCTTGGAGGCGCTGCGCAGCATGGAGGGCCCGCCGATGTCAATCTGCTCGATGCATTCGTCGAGGGTGACACCCGCCCTGGCGATGGTGGCCTCGAAGGGATAGAGATTCACCACGGCGAGATCAATGGGCGCGATGTCCAGCCGTTTCGCATCCGCCTTGTGCTGTTCAGAATCGCGCCGGAACAGCAGGCTGCCATGGATTTTCGGATGCAGGGTCTTGACCCGGCCCTCGAAACATTCCGGGTCGCCGGTGTAGTCCGCCACCTCCATCACCGCCAGGCCCGCATCCACCAGGGCTTTGAAGGTCCCACCGGTGGCCAGTAGATCCCACCCCAATGCCCTCAAGCCGCGGGCCAGTTCAAGCAGACCGGTTTTGTCATAGACCGAAAGCAGGGCGCGGGGCATGGCTCAACTCCAATCATTCATTGTTTCATGCGGCAAGTCGTTGCGGAACCTATGCTTTGCCCGGAACATGGGAGTGAAGCTGGCAAATTCGCTTGAATTCTTGGATGCTGTACTAGGGGATCCTCATGAAGCTTCGCGCTCACCTGTTCGTTCCGGTTCTATTGATTGTCTGCGGCGCCTCCGTGGCCCAGGCCCAGGAAAGCTGGGACGCGGGCTTCAAGTTGGTGGCGGCGAATTTCACCGCGGCCAACGGCGCTGGGATCGGCCAGTCCAAGAATTATGGCGTGGCCATGTTCGGGACCTACCTCCTGAGCCGGCGCCAAAGCCTGGAATTCGACGGAGGCTATCGCTACTTCCCCACCGCCACCACGGTGAACGGGGGCTTCACCCAGGATGATAAGACCGATGGCTACTATGCTTCGGCCCTTTATCGCTGGGGTTTCCGCGAGGACCTCTACGTCCATGCGGGGCTCAGGGCCGCCCAGTTCAGGGCCAATAGCCGCACTTCCTACAGCGATGGGACCTCTTCTCCCGCGATCAAAGGCGCCTTCACGACTGGCGTGAGGCCCTTGGTGGGCGTGGGCGCCCGGTTGTCGGACAAATACAGCGTGGAATTGAACCTGGTGAGCTTTGAGACCGCCAATATTTCAGGGAATGCCTCATCAGGCACCATGGTGGAAGCGGCGCTGGCGATCCACCTTTAGGCTCTGGGCTGCAGGCTATGGGCTCTTGACGCTCGACTCTTGACCCCCGACTCTTGACCCAGTGCACTAAGCTCGCAGTTGCCTCGGGCGCCGCCCATGCCTCATTCTGGATGCCAGAGGTAGGCCATGCCGAAGGTTCTGATCAACGGAGTGGAAAGGGACGTCCCCGTGGGCACCCTGGTGTTGGACGCATGTGAACAGGCCGGCATCGCCATCCCGCACTACTGCTATCACCCTGCCCTCACCCCCGTGGCCACCTGCCGCATGTGCATGGTGGAGATCAAGGGGATGCCCAAGCTGGCCACCAGCTGCACCACCATCGTGGGTCCGGCGCCCAAGGACAATCCCGAAGGCATCGCCATGGAGATCATCACCAATTCCAAAGCGGTGAGCGATGCGCGAGCTGGCGTCATGGAATTCCTGCTGCTGAACCACCCCCTGGACTGCCCCATTTGCGACCAGGCCGGCGAGTGCAAATTGCAGGACTACAGCTATGAATACGGCAGCGGCGACAGCCGCATGGGCGAGGTGAAACGCCGCTACCGCTACGAGGACCTGGGCGGGAAGATCGTCATTGACAAGAACCGCTGCATCCATTGCACCCGCTGCATCCGCTTCACCCAGGAAATCAGCGGCACCCATGAGCTCACCGTGGCCCAGCGCGGCGCCAACCTGGAAGTGACCACCTACAGCGGGAAGACCATGGACGCCAATCCCTGGGCCGGGAACGTGGTGGATCTCTGCCCCGTGGGCGCCCTCACCAGCAGGGATTTCCGCTTCAACCGCCGGGTCTGGTACCTCAAGAACATTCCCACCATCAGCCGCGTTTCAGCCCTGGCCAACCCCATCTGGGCGGACGTGGACCAGAACAAGGTCTGGCGTTTCCGGCCGCGGCCCACGGGCGGAAAATCACCCAACTACTTCATCAGCGACGAAGAGCGCGCCGCCTGCCACGACTACAACCTGAAGCCTGAAAACCGGCTGCTGAAGCCCCAGCTGAAGGGCCAGGACAGCAGCCTCGAGGCCATCCAGTCGGCCCTGCGGCTGGCGGGCCCCGCGGCAGTGGTGGCCCAGGGCGTGTTCGGGTGCGACGCGGCCCAGCGGTTGGGGGATCTCGCAACCAAACCGGAATGGCGCTTCGGCATCGGGACCAAGAGCTATGCCATCCAGCTGCCCAAGCTGCAGACCCACACGGATGGCATCTACAACCGGCGGGGCTTCACCGAAAGAGGCTTCCGCTTTTCGATGCTGGATGAGCTGGAACAGCTGGTGAAGGATGGCGCCGTGAAGGCTCTAGTGCTGCTCTACGACGCGCCCTTTTCGGGGGCCAAGGAAACGGAACGGCTCGAGGCCCTGCTGGCCGCGGCGCCCTTCAGCCTGGTGCTCGAATCGGTGGCTTCTGAGCTTGGGGACGCAGCCACGGCCCGCCTGCCCATCACCACCACCCTCGAGGAAGCGGATTTCGTCACGACCCATACCGGTGAATTGCGGCGCTACCAGAAGGCACTGGATCCGCCCAAGGGCGTGAAAACCGTGCCCCAATGGGTGAAGGCTCTGGCGGCGGAACCGGTTCCGGTTCCAGCCGTGGTTTGACGTGTTCCCCAAAGGGCCGCTGATCCTTGCCTACGACGCCGAGTGCAGCCTCTGCTGCCGCATGATGGATCGTCTGAGGGAACGGGACCGCAAGGGCAGACTGGTGTTCTTCCCGATCCAGGGGAAGGACCTTGCCTTCTTCGCCCCTGAGCTGGCGGGCCGGGACCTGCACCGGGAAATCCACGGGCTGGAAGAAAACACCCGCCGGGTCTGGAGCGGCGGGGCCCTG
>JAJYMZ010000021.1 GCA_021786615.1 Acidobacteriota bacterium | reverse complement strand
CTGTCCACGCTGTAATACATCCGGCCCTGGCTCGATGAATCGGTGAGAGTGGCCACGATTCTGCCAGCACCCAGAGAGACGAGCGACCATGCTGTTTGTCCCGCACTGAGACTGATTTGGGTAAAACTCACCCCACCATTAGTAGATCTCCATATTCCATCATTTCCGCAAACTATGATGTTGCTGGTGTCCAATGGCACGATGGAGCGAATCCGAGTCGTATTTCCCAGGGATCCCATCTCAGTCCAGGATGCGCCACCATTTATGGACTTGTAGGTACCGCGACCTGCCGCATCGAAAGTGTCCCCCAGTCCGATAAAAATAGTTTCGGAGTCTGTGGGGCTCATTGCAATCGCGCCGATCGCGGCGTTTCCCGTGGATGTCGCGATGGGCAGGGCATCCGTTATACAAGTCCAATTCCAGTCCGTGCTCGCCGCCAGATCAGCATTGGTACATTTCCAGACTCCTCCTCCTGAGGTTGCCAGGTAGAGGATTTGCGGGTTCGTCGGGTGCGTCAGAATTCCTTGAGGTGCTGGTCGTCCTGATTGCAGATCCACGCTACTAAAATTGGTATACATGCTCGTCCCACCGCGGGGGCCAAGATTGATCCATGTCTGAGAACCACCGGGAATTGCCGGGGCCAAGTGCCCTCGGGGCCCAGGAAAACTCCAGTTCCAATTTTCCAGCACACCCTTCGCGACTTCTTTTTTCGCGTCCAGATATTCCGGGCTCGGGTCGCCCCCGAACCAGGCACGGGTGGCATCCAGACGGGCCTGGGGATCGTCCTTTTCAGGGCGTTGGGCTGATTCGGTGGTGGCGCTTTGCGGGGAAGGTGGTTTTACTTGCCCGTGCAGGCTGCAAGGCAGCCAGCTCAGAGCGAAAATGAGGGCCGAGGCCCAGGCACGGACGCGCAGGGAACGGAGCATTCGTTCCTCCTTCGATCACTGTTGGTGGAGTGGAGAACGCAAAGCTACCCCTCAAACCACTGTGACGTCAACGAGGACTTGAGAAATATTCGTTATTTATTTCCAGGGCGGGGTGAGGCGGAGGGAAGGGAGATCTCCCGGATCGGCCCCTCGACTTGAGCCCATGCGCGGCCCCTGCGCAGCACCACCACGCGAACCTTCCGCCCCTCCGCAGACCCGCCGGGCCACCTGGACTTGAACCGCCACTGCTCAGGATTAAGGGGATCCGCGGGCTCCCAGGCTTTCAAGGTGAGGCGGCGGGCGCGTGTCCGGCCGTTGCAAGGAGCATCCAGCAGAAATAGACGGATCTGGCTCCGCATGAGTTTCCCCTTCCCGCGCCAGGCGACACCGCCGCTGAAGTAGGGAAAACCGGGATCCACCTTGCCATCCCGGGGTTGGATGCCGGGCCCGTTGGTCAACGAGGCCGAGAGAAATTCCAGGAGCGGCGGCCTAACGGGTTCGGCTTGAAGGCCGATATTCATGACGAGTGCAGGCAGCAACCAGATCATGGGATGTCCTTTCGGTTCGCCCAGTGAGTATAGGCGGATTGCCCGCAGATGTTCTCATCCCCTTCATCCCTGTTTTAAAGTCATTTCATTTTTCGCAATCTGCATCCCAAACTTCAGACCGCTACATCGATTTCACGAATGTGTTCGCCTCGAAGCTGGTCTTCAACGACTGAAAGGTATTCGCGGATGGCGTCCTTGATATTTCCAATGGCCTCAACTTCGGTAGCCCCTTGAGAACAGCAACCAGGCAGGCCAGAGACGGACACGGAAAACACTTCGACAGACTCGCTCAGAGCGACACCGTTGACCATCATTCCTGATGATCCAAGCGCAAACGCCAATAATAGTTGGGCACTATTTCGCGTATTTTTAAATCCGTGTGCATCCGTGTTCATCCGTGGCTGAAATTGTTTTTTTTCTTTCATCCCCGTTCATCCCGTGAATCCCCGGCTGGAAAAGCTTTTTGAGGCAAGGATGACCACAGATCCACACGGATTCCGCATCCTTCACCCCGGCACGCTCCGGGGCGTGGGGGCGGTCCAGTGCAGGCCCGTGGGCAGCAACTGGTAGCGGTTCTGGATGCCCACCCAGCGGGTGAGTTCCACTTCGCGCACGGCATCAAAGCTCACGGGGAGATGGCGCTCCTGGATGTAGGTCCGCACTTCCGCCGCGGAGACGCCCAGCAGCGCCGGCAGATCGTCCACCGCGTACCCGCGCTCCTCGCCCTGGCGCGCGAGGACCCGAAAATCGAAGGTCTCCTGCAGCACGGACATGGTGGTGGCCTTGTCCAACTCCATGGCCGCATCCAAGTGGGGGAAGGGATCGCCCCCTTGCAGGCTGGCGGCCTGGGCCGCGCCCAGGTGGGCCGTCGCGTGGAGCGGGTTGCCCTTCAGGATGGCCTGGAAGGAGTCCAGGGCGTCCCGGGGCTGTTCCAGGAAGATCATGGCCTCGCCTTGCCGCAGGAGGGCAGCGGCGTTGGTGGGTTCCACCGCCAGCCAGCGCTCAGTCACGTCGAGCATCTCGACCACCATGCCCTGGTTGCGAAGCAGCGTGGAGAGCCATTCCAGCGCGCTGCGATGTTTCGGCGAAAGCAGCAGCAGGCGCTCCACCAGCTCCATGGCGCGGGCCCCATCGCCTTCCTGATCCAGGCGCTGGGCCCAATCCCAGATGATCTCCACCTGCCGCTGCACCGGATGATTCAGGGTGCTGCGCCGCTCGTCCGAGGGATGCAGGATCTGGGTCTGCACCCACAGATACCGGCGCGGATCGCGGCCCTCGGGCTGGGCCAGCTCGTCCTCGATGGCGCGGATGAACAGCTTGAGACCGCGGTCCCAAAGCTGCGGCAGGGGCATCTGCACCAGATTGGTCAACTCCCGCCGCAGGGGTTGCAGCGCATCGCCGTGGCGGCCCAGGTGCAGCTTGAGGCGCAGCAGCTGTGGCCCCAGCGCATCGCCGCCATGGGCCGACACCCGCAACGCCAACTCGCCCGTATCCGGATCAAAACCATCCAACAAGAGGTAACGGAGATGGGAGCGCATATGAAGTGAAGCTTAGCAGCGCCTGTTCCTGCTTCCTGCTTCCGGCTTCCGGCTTCCGGTATGATTTGACATCTTCCGGGAGAAAACCATGAACCTGCGGACTCGTGCCTTGATCGTTGCTTTCGCCTCATGCCTGCCTTCCCTTTCCGCCGGGGAGCTGGGGCTGCTCTATACCAAGCAGTTCGGCAAGGCCCAGACCATCGCCGGGGCTGATAAATACGACGCCGTGGACACAGCCAGCGTTGGCCTCCGGGGCGGCATCAGCGTGGTGGATTTCAAGGTGGTGGAATTCTCCTTCACGGGCACCTACCAGCCCAAGGCCGAGCAGGACCTAGTGCTCGGTGGCAGCAAACGCGGCCGGTACGGCGTAAGTTATGCGGCCCTTGGCGCCCAATTGGATTGGAAGCTGCTGCTGAACCTCAACGCAGGGGTGGAGCTGCGCCGGGAAACGTTGTCCTGGGATCTACCAGACGCCGGAGGCAAGGACGAGTCCACCTTGACTCGCCCCTGGGCCCGCGCGGGCATTGGCTTCTCCGTTCCCCTGCCGGTGGTCAGCCCCTTCATCCGCCTGGAAGTGGCCATTCCCTTGAGCAAGGAAGACAGGACCAGCACCCCGGATTCCATCCGGAAAGCATTGGCTCCCCAGCTCCAAGCAGGGCTTTACGCAGGCATCCGCTTCTAGAGGCTGGCTCATCGCTCTTTTTTTCCATCTTCGCTTGTGGGTATCATTCGGGATTCCTGAGGGTCCATGCAGCTGCGCATCATGGGTTGTTCCGGCGGTGAAGCCGAGGGGGAGCGTCTCACAGGGCTCCTCATCAACGGCACCGTGGCCATTGACGCGGGCTCCATCACCCCGGCTCTATCCGTGGCTGAACAGATCCGCATCCGGCACATCTTCATCAGCCATTCCCATCTGGACCACATCTGCACCCTGCCCTTCTTCACGAAAAACGTCTTCGGCCACACCACGGGACCCGTGGAGATCCATGCCCTGCCCGAGACCCTGGATGTGCTGCGGCGCCACCTTTTCAATGATGAACTGTGGCCGGACTTCAGCGTGATCCCCACCGCCGACAATCCCACCATCCGGTACACGGAAGTGGAGCCGGAAAAGGTCTATAACGTCGAGGGCCTGTCCATCACGCCCATCCGCGTAAACCACTTGGTGCCCTGTGTGGGCTACAAGGTGGAGGACGGCCACAGCGCGTTCATCTTCACCTCGGATACAGCGCCCACCAAACGCATCTACGAAATAGCCAACAAGACCAAAAACCTGAAACTTTTCATCACCGAAGCCAGCTTCCCCAACGAGCAGGATTTGCTCGCGGAAGCCAGCAAGCACATGACGCCCAAAATGCTCGGCGAAGAACTGAAGAAATTGAAAGTGGACGTGCCCGTGGGCATCTACCACCTGACACCCGGCGACAAGCCCGTGATGCTGCCCCAGATCCAGGCCATCCCCGACCAGCGGATCCGGATTCTGGAGCAGAGCGCGGTGTTTGAGTTTTAAAGCTATGGGCCATCAGCCATGAGCCATGAGCCATCAGCTCATAGCTCAAAGCTGATAGCTCATAGCTGAATCAGAATCCATGCCCACCGGGATGCCCGGCGGCCTGGATGCGGGTGATGCTGCGGTCCAGGGCCGCCTGGGCTGAGCTCAGGTCCGACTCGGTCTGGGCTTCTTTCAGGACTTTCAGGGCACGCTGGCGCGCGGCTTCGGCGCGATCCAGATCAATCTCATCCACGGTTTCCGAGTCGCGGGCGAGGATGGTCACGTGGTCCGAGCTGACTTCCGCGAATCCGCCAAAGGCGGTGAGCCAGTGTTTTTCGCCACCCTGGACGTAGTAGATGAGGCCCTGGCCAAGGGGCGTCATAACTGGCGTGTGGCCCGGCAAGATGCCGTAGTAGCCGTTGGCGGCGGAAGGGAAGGAGACCTCCGAAACCTGCGCGCTGAAGACGCGCTTGTGCGGCGTGACCACTTCCAAAAGGATGGGTTCGGACATAGACATTTAGGGATTCCTTAAACTGATGCCGCCATCTTTTCTGCTTTTTCCGCGGCTTCCTCGATGGTGCCGACCAGGTAGAAGGCCTGCTCCGGCAGGTGGTCCCACTTGCCATCGCAGATCTCGCTGAAGCCCTTGATGCTGTCTTCGAGCTTCACATATTTGCCCGCCATGCCCGTGAACTGCTCGGCCACGAAGAAGGGCTGGCTCAGGAAGCGCTGGATCTTGCGGGCCCGCGCCACCACCAGCTTGTCGTCGTCGCTCAATTCATCCATGCCCAGGATGGCGATGATGTCCTGGAGCTCTTTATATTTCTGCAGGATGGATTTCACGCGCATGGCGGTGTTGTAGTGGTGCTCCCCAAGGATGCGCGGGTCCAGCAGGCGGGAGCTGGATGCCAGCGGGTCCACCGCCGGGTAGATGCCCAGGGACGCGATCTCGCGGCTCAGGTTGGTGGTGGCGTCCAGGTGGGCGAAGGTCGTGGCCGGCGCCGGATCCGTGTAGTCGTCAGCGGGCACGTACACCGCCTGCACCGAGGTGATGGAGCCCTTCTTGGTGGAGGTGATGCGCTCCTGCAACTGGCCCATTTCCGTGGCCAGCGTGGGCTGGTAGCCCACGGCAGAAGGCATGCGGCCCAGCAGCGCGGAAACTTCCGCGCCAGCCTGGGTGAATCGGAAGATGTTGTCAATGAAGAGCAGCACGTCCTTGCCTTCCTGGTCGCGGAAGTATTCCGCCACCGTTAGGCCCGACAGCGCCACACGGGCGCGGGCTCCGGGAGGCTCGGTCATCTGGCCGTAGATCAGCGCCACCTTGGATTTGGACAAGTCCTTCTCGTCAATGACGCCGCTGTCCATCATCTCGTGCCACAAATCATTGCCTTCGCGGGTGCGCTCGCCGACGCCCGCGAACACCGAGTAGCCGCCGTGGCCCTTGGCGATGTTGTTGATGAGCTCCATGATGAGCACCGTCTTGCCCACGCCGGCGCCGCCGAAGAGGCCCGTCTTGCCGCCCTTGGCGTAGGGTTCCAGCAGGTCAATGACCTTGATGCCCGTCTCGAACATCTCGGAGGACGTGTTCAATTCATCGTATTTGGGCGCGTCGCGGTGGATGGGCAGGGTCATCTTGTGGCCGATGGGTCCCCGCTCGTCCACGGGATAGCCCACCACGTTCATGATGCGGCCCAGGGTCTCGGGGCCCACGGGCATGTTGATGGGCGAACCGGTATCGGTGACGATCTGGCCGCGGATCATGCCCTCCGTGGGCTGCATGGAAACGCAGCGCACGCGGTTCTCGCCCAGATGCTGCTGCACTTCGAGCGTGACGGTGGACTTCACGCCCTGGCCATCGGTGAGCTCCGTCAGCAGGGCGTTCATGATCTCGGGCAGGTGGCTGTCGAATTCGACATCCACGGCGGGGCCGACGATGGCGATGACTCGGCCGGTGAGCTGGTTGGACATGGTGACCTCGAAAAAATGGGAACCGCGAATGACGCTAATTGACACGAATAAAAAAGTAAGGACTTGGTTGATCAATCCGCTTCTTCGCGTGGATTCGCGAAAGTCGCGGTTTCAAAGCTTCAGGCGTTGGCGCCGGACACGATTTCGATGATCTGGTTGGTGATGCTGGCCTGGCGGATCTTGTTCATGGTGAGGGTCAGCCGGGCGATCATGTCGCCGGCGTTGTTGCTGGCCTTGTCCATGGCGGCCATGCGGGCGCCGTGTTCCGAGGCGCTGGATTCCAGCAGGGAGCGCAGCATTTCCGTCTCCACGAAGCGGGGCAGCAGCGCTTCCAGCGTGGTGTTGGGATCCGGTTCCAGCAGGTGGGCCACGCCGACTTTGCCGTCAATGACGGGGGCATCGAGGTCCAAGGGAAAGACCTTGGTGACCACGGGCTCCTGGGCGACGGCCGAGTAGAAGTGGTTGTAGATGACATAGAATGCGTCAATCTCGCCGCGGGTGTACTGCGCCGCGGCGTCATCGCAGACCTCCCGGGAGACGCGCTCCACGCCCGTAAGGGGGATGCCCAGGTACTCCGCGTGGGAGCTGAAGCCGTGCTTGCGGGCCCAGTCCGCGGCCCGCTTGCCCACCACGTCGAGGACCACATCGGCCTTGTTTCGGTCCTCCAGGAAGGCCGTGGCCGTTTTCAGGACGTTGGCGTTGAAGCCACCGCAAAGACCCTTGTCGGACGCGATGAGCACCACGCGGATGCGCTTTTCTTCCCGTGGGTTCAGGAAGGCCTGGGCCGAAGGTCCCAGCACCAGTTCGTCGGCGAGGTGATGGCCCATGATGCGGCCCACCACGCTCACGGTCACGGCCCTCATCTTGTCCGCGTAGGGGCGCAGGGACACCAGGCGTTCTTGTGATTTCCGCAGCTTCACCGCGGAGATCATCTTCATGGCCTTGGTGACCTGCTGAGTGTTTTTGACTGAGCGTATACGCCGTCGGATGTCTTGTAGGCCGGCCATGGCTATCTACTCCAATCCGAAAGGGTGGACCAAGGGCAAGCTCATCGCCTTAGTGACCTGTTGTGTATTTTTCACCGACCGGATGCGGCGGCGAATGTCCTGGAGACCGGCCATGGGATCAGGCTCCCGCGGGCGCGTTCAGGCTGGCCATGAAGCCTTCCTTGAACGCGATGACGTTGCTCTTGAGGGCTGCCTTGGCATCGTCGGAAAGCACCCGGGTGTCTTTGATGCCCCGCAGCACTTCCGGCGCGCCCACTTCCAGGAATTCCAGGAATTCCTTCTCGAAGGCACGGACATTGGCTAGGGGCACATCGTCCACATAGCCATTGGTGGCCATCCAGATGGAAGCCACCTGCTTTTCCACGGGCATGGGCTGGTATTGCCCCTGCTTGAGGATCTCCACCAGGCGACCGCCGCGGTTCAACTGGGCCTGGGTGGCCTTGTCGAGGTCCGAACCGAACTGGGCGAAAGCCGCCAGCTCGCGGTACTGGGCGAGGTCCAGCTTGATGGTGCCAGCCACGGATTTCATGGCCTTCACC
>JAJYMZ010000315.1 GCA_021786615.1 Acidobacteriota bacterium | reverse complement strand
GCTTTATGGACTTGACGACCGCCTGCAGGCCCTGGTGCCCGCGACCTACATGAACCTGAGCGGTGAAGTGCTGCCCGAGGCCGATGCGGCTGGCATCTACACCCGCAAGCTTGTGCTTCTTTATGACGACAAAGACCTGCCCCTGGGCTATGGCCGTTTCCGACTGGAGGGCAGCGACGGCGGGCACAATGGTCTGAAATCCGTGTTCCATCACGCGGGAACCCAGACCATCGCCCGCCTGCGACTGGGCATCGGCCCCTTCCAGCGGCCCCTGCATGAGTACGTCCTGGGCGAATGGACCGAGCCCGAATGGACTCTGATCGACGGCATGGATGCACCCTTCTCGCGCTTTCTGGAATTACTCGGCGCCTCCGAAGATCTGGGAAGCCTGTCCAATCAAGTGAACGCGGATGCATTCTGGAAGAGCAGTCCTGGGTCCTGAGTCCCGAGTCCTGAGTCCTGAGGCAATCTAGCGGCGCCTTCGGCGCACTACCCATTGCGGCCTTTGGCCGCCCTAAAGTTTGGGGGGTTCGCTTTCAAATAGAAGGAAGCCTATGTGGTTAGGACCATCAGGTGCTTAGCCTCAGCCGCTTCGCCTTCAATGGATTCGCGTTCGGCAATGAACACGTTTATATGTGGTCTCCTCTGCCAGATGAACGTACACCTGAATTAGGTGGGATTTGCCGGGATCCAACTCGGCTGCGTGGAATTGGTCTTCGACGGACGCATGCGAAAGGCGGCTCAGCGTGCCTGGAACATTCAGGTCGACGCATCCCTGGATGGATCCTCGCTAGCGAGTGCATGAAGGCCTGCGCGGCCTGTCTGATCAGTCGTGCCGATGGTTGTGGTGCAGGTCGGGGAAATGCCCATGGATATGCCGCAGCGGCTCGTGCCGGTGTGGATGGCTGTGGGGTTCGCTGGCCGGGTCCACCGGGTCGTGCGGATGCTGATGGTGCTCATCGTGCCAGTGGAGATGTTCGTGCGCCATTTCATCATGGACATGTTCGTGGCCATGGCGTTCCGTGAGATGAAGAAAGACTCCCGCCGCCATCAGGCCCCCGGCTACCGCCAGCCGCCAAGTGAAGGGTTCGCCGCCCACTCCCAGGGCGATCACGGCGCCCACGAAGGGCGCCAGCGAGAAGTACGCGCCCGTACGCGCGGTCCCGATGTGGCGGAGCGCAAGCACAAAGCAAAGCAGGCTGAGCCCGTAGCCCAGGAACCCGATGAGGCCGCCGGTCAGGTACTGGGGCAGGCTACCTTCCAGGTGGCCCATTCCAAGGGCCAGAACGGTATTCATGGTGCCTGCGACAAGGCCTTTGACCATGGCGATCTGGAGGGCATCACTGCCTGAGATGCGCCGGGTGAGGTTGTTGTCCAGGGCCCAACAGAAACAGGCACCGGCCACCAGTAGAGTGCCCCCTCCACCGGAATGGAGGTCGCCTCCCGTCCAGGTGAGCACCATCCCACCCGACAGGATCAGCACCATGCCCAGGAAGATGCGCCGGTCGAAATGCTCCTTAAAGACAAACCACGCCAGTCCCGCCGTGAAGACTCCCTCCAGGTTCAGCAACAGGGATGCCGACCCTGCGCCCATGCGCGCCAGGCCCGCGAGGAGCAGCACCGGGCCGATGATTCCGCCGAAGAACGTCGCGGCTCCGAGCCATCCCCAATCCCGGCCGCGCAGGGGTGCCTCCACAATGGCGCGGCCCATCAGCCTGGTTACCACTCGCATGAGGCCGAGACCCAATCCGGATCCCAGGTAGAGAATTCCCGCCAGGAGCCACGGTGAGAGCTGGCCATAGGAGGACAGGAGCCACTTGGCCGCGGGCGTGCTCGCCCCGAAGAGCGCGGCGGCCACTAGCGCATATACATAGCCCGGACGAGCGGACCGCATCGATCACTCTCCTGCCTTATTCTGGGGGTTCATTCAGTCCCGTGTCCAAGGTGGCCGCGCCAGCATCACCATTCTCCTCGCGCCGATGCGCCCTGGCCCCGAAGCGCAGGTACAGGCTGGGGACGACGATCATGTTGAGGGTGGTGGACGACAGGAGGCCGAATAGGATCACGGAGGCCATGGGGGCCTGGATCTCGCTGCCGGGTTCATGGCGGCGGAGGATGATCGGAACGAGGGCCAGGCCCGCCGTCAGTGCGGTCATGAGGATCGGAGCGAGCCGCTGCATGGCGGCTCGCCGCACGGCTTCTTTCAGGTCCGCCACGCCTTCTTTATCCATGAGGTGGTGGATATGGGAGACCAGCATGATGCCGTTGCGGGTGGCGATGCCGAAGAGGGTGATGAAACCGATGAGGGTGGCCACGCTGAGCACGCCGCCGCTGAAGTAGACACCGACAACGCCGCCCATCCAGGCAAGCGGTAGGTTCAACATGATCAGCGTGGCGTCCTTGGGGGACTTGAAGGCCATGAAGAGGAGGCCAAACACCGCCGCGATGGCGCCGATGCCCATGAGCACCAGGTTCCGCGCCGCGGACTCGCCGCTCTCGAACTGGCCTCCGTACTCCACGTGGTAGCCCTGGGGCATAGGCACCTGGGCCTCAAGGCGGGCACGGATGTCTTTCACCACGTTGAAGAGATCCCGGTCGCCGAGATTGCAGGTGACCACCATCTTCCGCTCGCCATTTTCGCGGGAAATCGCGCTAGGACCACGATCCATGGAAATGCTGGCGAGGCTTTTCAGAGGTATGGTCCCACCCGAGGGTGTGCTGATGAGCGTGTCTCCAAGGGTTTCCGCGTCCTTTATAACGCTATGTTCCATGCGGACCAGCACGTCGAAGGCCGCTTGGTCCTCCCGCACGCGCCCAGCGACTTCACCATTGAATGCCAGTTCCAGGATATGGGCGAAGGCGGTGGAACTGAGCCCTGCTTGGGCGAGCGCTGCACGATCCGGATGGACAGACAAGATCGGCAGCTCAGTCGAGGCCTCCACCATGAGATCCACCACCCCTGGGACCTGGGCCATCTGGGCTTTAGCCGCTTCCGCCAAGCGCTTCAATTCCACGCGATCCGTCCCGAATAACTTCACAGCAATGGCCGCCCGGCTGCCCGAGAGCAGATGGTCAATGCGGTGGGACAGAGGCTGCCCGATGGCGATGTAGACTCCCGGAACTTGGGCCAGGTCCTTGCGCAAAGCGGCCAGAAGCTCTTCTTTGCTGCGGCCTTTCATTTTGAGGCCCGCATCGATCTCGGACGCGAAGACTTCCATGGCGTGCTCGTCCAGTTCGGCGCGACCCGTACGACGGGCCGTGGCCACGACTTCGGGGAGCTTCAAAAGGATCTGCTCCACCTGGCGGCCGAGTTCATCCGACACACTAAGGGGGGTGCCAGGAAGACAGGTCATGCTGAGGGTGAGCGTGCCTTCGTTGAATTCGGGCAGGAAACTGCGGCCCGCCAGAAACAGCGAGCCGAACGCGAGGGCAAGGCCCGCGGCGCCGCCCCAGATCATGATTTTCCAGTGGGGCATGGCCCAAGTGAGCAGGGGTTCGTACTTAGCTTTGACCCACCGGACCACCTTGCCTTCCTCGTGGGCACGCCCGCTCATCCCCTTCGGCAGAAGCCATAGGCACATGGCCGGGGTGACCGTGAGGGCCACCAGAAGCGAAGCCGTGAGAGAGACGGTGAAGGCGATGCCCAGGGGCTGGAGCAGCCGCCCCTCCACGCCAGCCAGGAAGAAGATCGGAAGGAAGACCACGATGATGATGGCGGTGGCATAGACGATGGAACTGCGGATTTCGGAACTGGCGCTGAACACCACATCGAAAGCCTCTCGCCTCGAAAGGGGGTGTTGCTGCATGTTTTCCCGAAGGCGCCGTAGTACGTTTTCCACGTCCACGATGGCGTCGTCAACCAGATCCCCCACGGCCAGGGCCATGCCCCCCAGGGTCATGGTGTTCAATGTCGTGCCGAAAGCCTTCAGCGCGAGCACCGCGGCCACCAAGCTCAAGGGAACGGCCACGGCGGTGATGAAGGTGGCTCGTTTGTGGGCCAGGAAGAGGCCCACGACGAGGAGCACCAGGAGCGTGCCGTCACGCAGGGCATCCCGGACGTTGGCGATCGCCACTTGAATGAAATCGGACTGCCGGAAGATGTGGCTCTTAAGCTCCATGCCTTTGGGAAGATCCTTCTGGACCTCGGCCATCACTTGGTCCAGGCGCTTCGTCAGGTCCAGCGTATTGGCGCCGGGCTGTTTTTGGATGCCCATGATCACGGCGGGCTTGCCGTCATGGGAGCCTTCGCCGCGCTTCAGGGAAGGGCCGATCTTCACTTGCGCCACATCGCGCAGACGCACGGGCTGCCCGCCTCGGGTGGCGACCCAAGCCTGTTCAAGATCTTCGGTGTTGCGGAGGCGGCCCAGACCGTGGATGAGGTATTCCTGGCCCTGATGGACCATGAATCCCGCCGAGCTATTCTCTCCGGCCTCTTCCACGGCCTTTGCCACATCCTGCGCGGCGATCTGGTAGGCGGCCAAACGATCGAGGCGGAGGATCACCTGGAACTGTTTCACCTCGCCGCCGATGGGCACCACCTGGGACACGCCGGGCACTGACAGAAGGCGCCGCCGGATGCTCCAGTCCGCCTCGGTGCGCAGCTCCATCGGGCTGTGCTTATCCGAGACCACGGCCACGAAGAGGATCTCGCCCATGATGCTGGAGATGGGCGTGAGCGTCGGGGTGCTGTCTGCTGGCAGGGAGCTGCGGGCGATCGAGAGGCGTTCAGTCACCACCTGGCGCGCTGTTTGGATGGGCACATCCCACTCGAATTCAGCAAAGACCAGGGAGATGCCTGTCTGGGATACAGATCGCACCCGTCGAACCCCTTAGGCGCCCAGAAGCGCGGATTCAATAGGGCGCGTGATGAGCTGCTCCACCTCCTGGGGCGCCATGCCATGGGCTTCGGTGGCCACCGTGACGGTGGGTGCCGTCAGGTCGGGGAAAACATCCACGGGCATTCGGAGCGCGGACCAGAGACCCCAGCCCATCATGAGGGCTGCGATCAGGAGAACCACGAAGCGATGGTGGAGGGAAGCTTTGATGATGCGATCAAACATGTAGTCCTCGGACCCTCAATGGGCGTGACCGTGTTGGGGGACCTTGCCTGCGCTGGCGGCCAGGCGCACGAGGTGGGCTCCACGGGTCGTGACCCGTTCACCCTTTTGGAGACCCGAAAGAACTTGGACGTATTCCCCGTCCTGCACATCCAATTTCAGGATGCGGCGCTCGAAGCGCTCGCCGCCCGTCTGGACGTAAACCGTGGCGAGCCCGTCCTCCTCTTGTAGCGCGGAGGCAGGGATGGCCAGGGCTTTCGTGGTCTCGCCCAAGAAGACGCGCACCTTACCAGCCACGCCTGCACGCAGGCCGAGCTTCTGGTTGGGAAAGGAAACCAGGAAGGGTAGCGTGCGGCGGTCAGGCGTGATCGCGCTCCCCACACCCATGAACGTGGCTCCTGTTCGAGGACTCAGTTCAAATTGCTGATCCGTCCCCTGGGGTTCGAACCAGATGCCTGAGGGCTGCTTCAAGCGACCGGCCTCCGATTCGGGAACCTGAACCTCCAACCAGAGGCGATCCAGGGATACGATGTGGAAGAGTTCCTGTCCCTCCGCCACGGAAGAGCCAAGACCACCCGATGCGGCGGCGAGTGTTCCAGAGATGGGCGACACGATGGGGGATCCCGCACCGCCCACGCCTTCCTGGAACTGTTTCAGCCGGGCATCCATGGCCTGCCATTCGGCCTGGGCCAGGGTCTCATCCTGGGCGGCCTCTTCCATGCGCCGCCGGGACACGGACTCTGTGGCGAAGAGTCCCTTCATACGCTGATGCTGCTGCTTGGCCCTTTCCAACCGGACTTTCGCCCTTTCCGCTTCCAGGGAGAGCAGTCCGGGTTGGGCATCGCTGCCCAGGCGTGGCAGGACATAGGCCAACACCTGACCCCGCTTCACGTTCATGCCAACATAGGGGTAGGTGCCTTTGGTCTCGATGCGCCCGGCCACGGGTGCTTGAAGCCGCGCCTCGCCATCGGAAGGCGGCATCACTTTGCCGAAGGCTTCAAGGTTGGCGCGTACCGTCCGCTCCTCCGCCACGGAGGTGGCGAAGTCCACGCTCCATTGCTGTTCCTTCAAGAAGGAAACACCGCCCGCTAGGTGCTCGGGCTCGGGTGCCTTCATTGCCTCTGCAACGCTCGGATAGACCTCCACTGTGCCCAAATCAAATTGCTCCTTGCCCTGGGCGCCTTCCCAAATGAGGGCCAGACGGCGTTTCCCAGCCTGTTTGGGTCTAGCCTCGGGGCGGAAGATTCCCGGAGATTTGGAAGGGTCGGCTTCAAAGCGCTCTTCGGGTCCACCCCCGCTGAGGATCACGGTCACCTTGCCGTCCTTCACGGGTTTGAAATCCGACAAACGGCTCAGATGGGCCGCGAAGGCCGAGGGCTCTCCAACGGCCATCATTGGAAACTCGGCGAAGAGTTCCATGTTCCCTGTGTAAAGGGTATGGGCCAGGCCGGGGCGCTCGGGAACACTTATTTCGGAGCGCGATTTGAATCTGTCGCAACCTGGAATAGCAAGCAGGAGCGCGAGGACCAGAGGAGTGGACAGTTTCATGGTTGAATCCTTCCGAGCAGACGGTCGAGGTCGAGGCGGGCCCGCCGGGCGGCGAAGGCCAGATCCAGGGCTTGGAGATCGGTGTCGAGGGCACTGCGCTGGACATCCAGCAATTCAAAAAGGCTGGTTTCACCGGCCTCGAAGGAGGTATCCGCGCCCTTCAGGAGCTTGGGTGTTTCCTCCACGGCACGACCCAGGATTTCCCGGGCAGCGGTTCCGAGATCCGAGGCCTCACGCCACAGTGCCCTGGCTTCCGCTTGTGCATCGTCCTTGACCATAGCTGCGCGGGTCTGGGCCGCCAGGGCCTCCGCTTCGTTCCGCTGACGTTGGGCCTGGCCCCGATTCCACGCCGGGAGCGTCACCCCCAAGGAGAAGACGGCGCCACTTCCTTTCAGGCCCCCTTCCTCCCACCTTTTTACACCAACCCCCAGATTCAAATCGGGCATCCAGCGCCGGGAGGCATGGGCTTCCAAGGCCCAGGCCTTGGCCTCTTGTTGGGCCTTGCGCTGATCGGGTGCCTCGGGAAGGAGTTTCAGGATTTCGTCGAGGGGAGGAGGCGCTTCCGGTACCAGGCTGCCTTCAAGGGCCGGAGCCCGGCTTTCCCACTGCGCCAGCACATTCAATTGTTCCTCGGCGCGATGGTAAGCAGCACGTTCCTGGGCCAGGCGGGCGCTCAGCCCATCCAATTCCCGCTGAGCCCGGCGTCGCTCGGCACCGGAGGCTTCCCCGGCCTTCTCCTGCCGCTCCAGCGCTTCAGCCAGGCGGCTCGCGCGCTTCACGGCGGCCTCCAAGCGTTTCAATCGCTCCTGGTGCAGCAGAGTCTGATGGAAAGCGAGTCGGACACGCTGAACCAATTCGGCCCGGATGGCATCCCCTTCTCCCTGGGCGGCCCTCAGCCGCAGATCCCCCGTGTTTTTACGAAGGCCGCGGCGTCCGGAGACATCCACTGGCTGGGTGATCTGGAAGGTGTCCTCCCGTCTGGGTCCAGCCGACCCATTGGGATTTTCCCGCGTAGCCTCGAGACTCGGATTCACCCAGAGTCCGGCCTCCGTCCGCTGCGCCTGGGCTTGGGCTTCGGGCAAAGACCAGAGATGTTTCAAGTCAGGACGATTCAACACCTGGCGCACGGCATCCGACTCGGTCTGAGCGACCTGTGCCCCCAAGGGGAGGATGCTGCCGAGGGTGAAACACATCCCTAAAAACCGATGGTGCATCGGTTTTATTTGCAAAAAAAGGCGGGGTGGTCGCATGGGTTTCCTAGTGGCTCAGGAGGCCGAGAAGGGATTCAAGGGCGTGATGGGTTTCCCCAGAGAGAGCTGCGAGAAATCCAAGGAGGAGGAGGATGGTAGGCCAGGCCAACGCCCCGGCCCACCATGCCCGGTAGGTGGGACAAGGGTTAAGAAGAGCGTCCACCCTGGGGCGGAGATGGCCTCCTCCAA
>JAJYMZ010000179.1 GCA_021786615.1 Acidobacteriota bacterium | reverse complement strand
TTCTCGAGTTTCGGCACTTGCATGCTGGAGTCGAAAGCGAACTCCGACTGAAGAGCCGGAACCACCTTGCTGGAATAGTGAGCCTTCAGGCGGGGCACAGAATGCTCGGCTGCTTTAGACATTGCATCCTCCATTTCCGAGGGCGGAATCGCCCCGGGGTTCGGGAGAGCGAGAGGGCTTGGGTCGCACGCCGGGCACCGTTTGGTGGCGCGGCCGCTTCCCGTTTCCCCTCAACCTCAGGTTTTCAAACGAGTCCGCCCCTCATAGGGACGGAATGACGATCATCTCATGATAAGCATTGAGATGAAAGCACGAAGATTTAGGCGGGGCACTTGCGGGTGGGCTTGTTGGTGGCGGGATCGAGCATCATCACATTGGAAGCGTGGATGGTGGCTTCCTTGGAGATCATGCCGCCCTCTTCGCCGGTCTGCTGATTGGCCTTGGTGGCCTTCTTGATCAGGTTGATCCCGGCCACCAGCACGCGGTTCGAGGAAGGGTTGACCTTGGAGATCAGCCCAACCTTGCCCTTGTCCTTGCCTGCGATCACGACGACCTGATCGCCTTTTTTCAATTTCATCTTCATGGCGGGCATTAGATCACCTCAGGAGCGAGAGACACGATCTTCATGTATTTGCGTTCGCGAAGCTCACGTGCCACGGGCCCGAACACACGGGTTCCAACGGGTTCCCCATCCTTCTTGATGAGGACGGCGGCGTTCTCGTCGAAGCGGATGTAGCTTCCATCCTTGCGGCGGAAGGCCTTGCGCTGCCGGACGATGACCGCCTGCACCACGGCCTTCTTCTTGACCGTGCTGCCGGGAATGGCTTCCTTGACAGAGGCGGTGATGACGTCGCCCAGCTGGGCGATCCGCCCCACACCCCCGCCCAGCGGCAGGATGCAGCAGATCTTTTTCGCGCCGGAATTATCGGCGACATTGAGCATAGATCCCATCTGAATCATTGGGTCTCCTTACTCGCCAGCTTTTTGGACGATCTCGAGGACCGCCCAACGCTTGCGTTTGGACAAGGGACGGGACTCCACGATCTTCACCAGGTCGCCGATGCCGCAAGCGTTGGTTTCATCGTGGGCCATGAATTTCTTCGACTGCTTGACGGTGCGGTGGTACAGCGGGTGCTGGAACTTGCGCTCCACCTTCACGACCACGGTCTTGTCGGCCTTGCTGGACACCACGATGCCACTACGGATCATTTTCGTTTCGAGGCTCATCTGAAGTCTCCTACTCTGCGGCCATTTTGGAGGCCAGCGCGGTCTTGACGCGGGCCAACTCGCGGCGGGTCTTGCGGATCTCGGCGGAATTCTCCACCTGGCCCACGGCATGCTGAAAGCGCAGGGTGAACCGCTTGGCGGCCAGTTCGGCCTCCAGCTGCGCCAGCTCTTCGGTGCTCTTCGCGGTAAACGCGCTGAAGGGGTTCTTTTTGCTCATAGATTCCTCGGTTCCTCTATTCTTCAGGCGGCGTGCGGGTGATGAACTCGGACTGGAAGGGCAGCTTCTGCTGGGCCAGGGCCAGGGCCTCGCGGGCCAGGGCTTCGGTCACGCCTTCCATCTCGAAGAGGATGCGGCCCGGGCGGATGACGCAAACCCAGCCATCCGGCGCGCCCTTGCCACTGCCCATGCGGGTCTCAGCCGGCTTGGAGGTGGTGGGCCGGTCCGGGAAAACCCGGATCCAGATCTTGCCGCCGCGCTTCACGTGGCGGGTCATGGCGATACGGGCGGCCTCGATCTGGCGGTTGGTGAGCCAGCAGTGATCGAGCGCCTTGAGCCCGAAATCGCCGAAAGCGAGTTCGGCGCCACGGGTGGCCTGGCCTTTGACCCGGCCTTTTTGAACCTTGCGGTTTTTGACTTTCTTGGGCATCAGCATGGTGGATTACCTCAGCGCTTCACGGTTTCGACAGCCGCATCCGGCAGGTTCACCCACACCTTCACACCAATGATGCCGTATGTGGTCTTGGCTTCGGCGAAGCCGTAGTCCACATTGGCCTTGATGGTCTGGAGGGGCATTTGGCCAGAGAGGTAGTCTTCGGTGCGGGCGATCTCGGCGCCGTTGAGCCGGCCTGAGACCTTGATCTTGAAGCCCTTGGCGCCGAAGCGGATGGCGGCTTCCTCGGCCTTGCGCATGGCGCGGCGGAAGGCGATGCGGCGTTCCAGCTGCTGGGCCACGCCCTCGGCAACGAGCTGCGCGTCAATTTCGGGCTTCTTGATTTCCTGGATGTCTACGGCCACGGGGCGCTTGAGCTTCGCCTGGAGATCCTCGCGGAGCTTGTCTATCTCGGAACCCTTGCGGCCGATGACGATGCCGGGCCGCGCGGTGAAGATGCGCACGGTGACCTTGTCCGCGGCGCGCTCGATGTCAATCTTGCTGATCATGGCGTTGAGCGCGTGCAACTGGGCCTTGAGATCCTTGCGGAGCTTCAGGTCCTCGTGCAGCATGGTGGCGTAATCCCGCTTGGAATACCACTTGCTGTGCCAGTTCTTGGAATAGATGATGCGGAACCCGAAAGGGTGGACTTTTTGACCCATGGCTTAAGCCTCCTCGCCGGATACGGCGGCGAGCTGAATGGTGATGTGGCAGGTGCGCTTCTGCACCCGGTAGGCGCGGCCCATGGGCGCGGGGCGGACGCGCTTCATGCGGAAGCCCTCATCCACGAATACGGATTTGACCATCAGCTCGTCGGGATTCACGGAAGGGTTCTTGTCCAGGGCGTTGGCCACGGCGGAGTCCAGCAGTTTGCGGATGGGTTCCGAGGCGTATTTCTTGGTGCTGGCCAGGACCCACTGGGCTTCGCCCACCTGCTTGCCGCGGATGAGGTCCACCACGAGCCGGGCCTTCTGGGCCGAGCCGCGCAGGTGCCGGATGGTGGCGCTGGAAGCGATGTCAACAGATGTCGTCATGGCCTATTTCCCCTTCGCTTTGACGTCGGCCTTGCCGGCGTGGCCCTTGAACAAACGGGTCGGGGCGAATTCCCCCAGCTTGTGGCCCACCATGTTGTCCGTGATGTAGACAGGGATGAATTTGTTGCCATTGTGGACGGCGAAGGTGAGGCCGATCATTTTGGGCATCACCGTCGAACGGCGGGACCAGGTCTTGATGATTTTGCGGTCATCCGCGGCAACAGCGGTGTCCACTTTCTTGGAGAGGTGCCCATCTATGAACGGGCCTTTTTTCAGAGAACGGGCCATCGTGAATTCTCCTAGTTGATCCGTTTGACGATGAATTTGGTGGTGCGGTTGTTATGCCGCGTCTTGTATCCGCGTGTGGGCTGGCCCCAGGGAGTGACCGGGTGGCGGCCGCCGGAGGTACGGCCTTCGCCACCACCGTGGGGGTGGTCCACCGGGTTCATGACCACGCCGCGCACCGTCGGGCGGACGCCCAGCCAGATCGTGCGGCCGGCCTTGCCCAAGGCGATGTTCTCGTGCTGCAGATTGCCAACTTTGCCGATGGTGGCCATGCATTCCAGGTGGATCTTGCGGATCTCGCCGGACTTCAGGCGGAGCTGGGCGTAATCGCCCTCCCTCGCCACGAGCTGCGCGAAGGCTCCCGCGGCCCGGGCGATCTGACCGCCCTTGCCCGGCTTCATCTCGATGTTGTGGATTTCCGTGCCCACCGGGATGTTCCGGAGCGGCAGGGTGTTGCCCACCAGGATGTCCGCGTTCTTGCCGGAAACCACGGTGCGGCCCACTTCCAGGCCATCGGGGGCCAGGATGTAGCGCTTTTCGCCATCCGAGTAGACCAGGAGGGCGATGCGGGCGGTGCGGTTGGGGTCGTATTCGATGGAAGCGACCTTCGCGGGCACGTCGAATTTGTTGCGCTTGAAATCAATCAGGCGATAGCGCTGCTTGTGGCCGCCACCGATGTGGCGGGTGGTGATGCGGCCGGTGTTGGAACGGCCGCCGGTGCGGGTCTTCTTGGCAATCAAGGAGCGCTCTGGAGTGTCGCTGGTGATTTCCTCGAAGCCTGACTTCGACATGCCGCGCTGACCTGGCGTGGTCGGCTTGAGCATTTTTACGCTCATGTTTTTGCCTTTAGAAAAGTGTGGGCGATAGTGGCAGTGCTTGTCCGTCCACGGAGTTTGAAGTTAAGGAATCCGGGCTCTAGGCCTCGGTGGCGGGAAGCGAGCCTTCCGCCAGTTCGACATACGCTTTCTTGGTGGCAGTGGTCTGGCCCATCCAGCGGCCCAGGCGCTTGGCCTTGGCGTGGACCTTGACGGTCCGGATGGACTTCACTTTCGCCTGGAGCAGCAATTCGGCCGCTTCCTTGATCTGGTGCTTGTTGGCCCAGGGGGCCACTTCGAACACCTGGACATTGCTCTCCCGCAGGATCTGGCCTTTTTCGGTCAGCAGCGGCTTGCGGATCACTTCGAAAATCTTGGTCATGGTTTCACCACTTCCTGCAGGGCCAGGATCGCGTCCTTGGAGAAGACGACCCGGTCGTACTTGAGCAGATCATAGACATTCACGCCCAGGCTCGACACGGTGGCGAACCTGGCATGGTTCCCGGCGGCGAGCTCCAGATTGCGGGAAGCCTCGGCACCCACCAGCAGAGCCCGGTCATTCACGCCCAGCTTGGCCATGGTTCCCGCGAGGGCTTTGGTCTTGTGGGTGGCGAGCTCCCAGTTCTCCACGACCATCAGCTGGCCCTTGGAGAACTTGACGGAGAGCGCGTTGCGCAGCGCCGAACGCCGCGCCTTCTTGGGGAAGGCATAGTCGAAGGAGCGGGGATTGGGCCCGTGGGCCGTTCCGCCGCCCTTCCAGATCATCGACCGGATGGAGCCGATGCGGGCGCGGCCGGTGCCCTTCTGCTTCCAGAGCTTCTTGCCGGATCCGGAAACCTCGGACTTGTCCTTGGTCTTGGCGGTGCCCGCGCGTCGCTTGGCCAGGAAGTGGCGCACCGCTTCCCAGATCAGATGGGTGTTGATGTCTTCAAGCTTGAAGACTTCGGGCAGCAGGTCCACGGTGCCGGCCTGCTTGCCGTCTAGGTTCACCACAGGGTGCTGGAAGGTCGCCATCTCAGGCCTCCTGCTTGATCACGACATACCCACCCTTGGGGCCGGGAACGGCGCCTTTGATGAGCAGTAGATTGTTTTCGGAATCCACCGAGGCGATTTCCAGGTTCTTCACGGTCACCTGCTCGGCGCCCATGTGGCCGCCCATGCGCATGCCGGGATAGACGCGGCTGGGATCCGAGGAACCGCCGATGGAACCCGGAGCGCGGTGGAACATGGAGCCGTGGGTCGCGCGGCCGCCCTTGAAGTGGTGGCGCTTCATGACGCCGGCGAAGCCTTTGCCCTTACTGGTGCCCACGACATTCACCTTCACCTGGGCCTCGAATTGGCCCACGAGAACGCTGTCGCCTTCTTTGGCGGGGTCCGAAGCATCCACCTTGAACTCGCGCAGCACGCGCACCGGAGCGACTCCGTGCTTTTCCGCGTGGCCCTTCTCGGGCTTGTTGGCGCGCTTGCCGCCGCTCGGATCCACGAAGCCGATCTGGATGGCGTCATAGCCTTCCTTGGCGGCGGTCTTGCGCTGCACCACCACGCAGGGCCCGGCCTGGATCACGGTCACGGGGACTACCTGGCCTTTGTCGTTGAAGATCTGGGTCATGCCCAGCTTTCTGCCGATGATTCCTTTGGTCATGTCTGTCTACCCCTTCCTTTACCGGTTGCCCTGGCGGCTGAAGACCTTGATTTCGACGTCGACGCCCGCGGGGAGGTCGAGGCGCATCAGGGTGTCCACCGTCGTCTGGGTGGGGTTGAGGATGTCGAGCAGGCGCTTGTGCGTGCGGATCTCGAACTGGTCGCGGCTCTTCTTGTCCACGTGGGGCGAGCGGTTCACCGTGTACTTGCTCGTCCGGGTCGGGAGCGGAATGGGTCCGGCCACCTGGGCGCCACTGCGCTTCGCGGTCTCCACGATCTCGCGTGTGCTCTGGTCCAGCAGGCGGTGATCGAAGGCGCGCAAACGGATGCGGATGTTGTCTTTCATGTTCACTCCATTGGGACGGATGTGCCGTCCATAGACGTGGGGCGCTGGCCGCCCAACCTCGGTTGATGTCCTCTCAGGCGAGGACAAGGCTGATTAGAATAACAAAAGCCGCCGAAAACACAAATGAAATAATTGAAGCCTCGGCGGCTTTTCGGCTTTCCCTTTTAATCAGGAGAGCGGGCTTATCAGGAAGCCTGGAATCCGGAGATCCAGAGCGGCTTCACCCCGTGGGGGGCTGTGTTTGTAGTGTTCCTGGGTCCTGGGTCTTGAGGCTTGAACCTCAGGACCCAGGACTCGGGATTTATTTACTCCCCTTGACCTTGGCGATGATTTCTTCCGCCACGTTCTTGGGGGCTTCGTCGTAGTGCGAGAACTGCATGGTGTAGTTGCCGCGGCCCTGGGTCATGCCGCGGAGGCTGGTGGAGTAGGCGAACATTTCCGCGAGGGGGACCTTGGCCGAGACGACCTTGGAACCGGCGCGCTCTTCCATGTTCTCGATGCGGCCGCGGCGGCTGTTCAGGTTGCCGATGACGTCGCCCATGTACTCCTCGGGCACCACCACTTCGACGCCCATGATGGGCTCGAGAATCACGGGGTGGGCCTTCTCGCAGCCCGCTTTGAAGCCCATGGAACCGGCGATCTTGAACGCCATTTCGTTGGAGTCCACATCGTGGTAGCTGCCATCGTAGATGGTGACCTTGACGTCCACCACCGGGTAGCCCGCCAGCACGCCAGATTCCATGGCTTCCTGGATGCCCTGATCCGTCGGCTTGATGTATTCCTTGGGCACGGAGCCGCCCTTGGTCTCGTTGATGAACTCATAGCCCTTGCCGGGCGCATTGGGCTCGACGATGAGCTTGACGTGGCCGTACTGGCCGCGGCCGCCGGACTGGCGGACGAACTTGCCTTCGGATTCCACTCGCTTTCGGATGGTCTCGCGGTAGGCCACCATGGGCTTGCCCACGTTGGCTTCCACTTTGAACTCGCGCATCATGCGGTCCACGATGATCTCCAGGTGGAGCTCACCCATGCCGGCGATGATGGTCTGATTGGTCTCGGGATCGGTCTTGACTTTGAATGTGGGATCTTCCTGGGCCAAGCGGCTCAGGGCGATGCCCATCTTCTCCTGGTCCACCTTGGTCTTGGGCTCGATGGCCACCTGGATCACGGGAGCCGGGAAGTCCATGCTCTCCAGCACCACGGGCTTGTCTTCGTCGCAGATGGTCTGGCCCGTGAAGACGTCCTTGAGGCCCACCGCCGCGCCGATGTCGCCGGTGCGGACTTCGGTGATGTCCTCGCGCTTGTTGGCGTGCATCTGAAGCAGGCGGCCGATGCGCTCCCGGCGGTCCTTGTTGGAGTTGTAGACGCTGGAGCCGGCCTCAAGCACGCCGGAATAGACGCGGATGAAGGCCAGGCTGCCGACGAAGGGGTCGGCCATGATCTTGAAGATCAAAGCGCTGAAGGGTTCCTTGTCGTCCGCGTGGCGCTCGATGGCATTGCCATCCATGTCCACGCCCTGGATGGGCGGAACGTCCAGCGGGCTGGGCATGTAGTTCACCACCGCGTCGAGCATGGGCTGCACGCCCTTGTTCTTGAAGGCGCTGCCGCACATCATGGGCGTGAAAATGATGGAGATGCAGCCCTTGCGGATGCCGTCGCGCAGCTCGATTTCGGTCAGGTCCTCGCCGCCGAGATATTTTTCCATAAGGGTCTCATCGGCCTCGGCCACCATCTCGACCATCTTTTCGCGCCACTCGGTGGCGGTGTCCAGAAGGTCCGAAGGGATTTCACCTTCGACGACTTTGTAACCCTTGTCCCCATCATCGAAGGTGAGCGCTTTCATGGTCACGAGATCCACCACGCCCCGGAAATGCTCCTCGGCACCGATGGGGATCTGGATGGGCATGGGCCGCGCCTTCAGGCGGGTCTTCATCATTTCCACCACGCGGAAAAACTCCGCGCCGGGACGGTACATCGTGTTGACGAAGGCCATGCGCGGCACGTGGTACTGGTCGGCCTGGCGCCAGCCCGTCTCGGACTGGGGCTCCACGCC
>JAJYMZ010000160.1 GCA_021786615.1 Acidobacteriota bacterium | reverse complement strand
TCGTCAGCCTCCCTGCGCGGGTGCGGGGCATCGAGGTCTACGGCGTGGCGGCCCACCGCTTCTTCTACACCTTCGGCTTCGCCTCCAAGATCGGCCCCGGCGGCATGGATGCCACAGGCCTGCCCAACGGCAATTTCAACAACAACTCCCACAAGGATTTCTACGCTCGCGTGGACTACAAGTTCGGCGGAATGGGCCTCGATGGGGATACCACCGGCGTGAATCTGCCCCCGGAAAACTGGCGTGAGAATTCCTTCCGCATCGGCCTTTTGGCCCTCAGCGGGAACGGCACGGGCATTGACAACGCGGTCACCGACCCCAGTGGAATGTTGGTGGATCCCACCACCGGCTCCGCCACGGACGCCAATGGCAACCCTGTCGTCTTTCACATGCAGGACACGCAGTACACCCGCACAGGTCTCTTCGCCTCCTGGATGTTCGGGGATCTGAATCTCTTCGGCGTCATCCTCCACGGCAACGACAAGCTCCAGCTCCGCGACTCGGGCAACACGCTCATCCTTTCCGAGAGCAGCCGCGACTTCAATGGCTGGTTCGTCCAGGCTGACTACGTCATCCTGCCGCCCCTCCAGGCATCGCTCCGTTACGAGCGCCTGGCGCCCGGGGATACAAGCATCAAGCCCCTCCGCTTCATGAACGCAAACCTCAGCTACCTGCTGGCCGCGAACGTCAAGGCCATGCTCGAGTACCACAAGGACCTGAACGTATCCCAGAACTTCGACATCGCCGCCGTCTTGCGTGTCGCCTTTTAAAGAAAGAGAGAACGATCATGAAAACAATCCTCTTCAGCGCGCTCACCCTCAGCCTTGCCACGGGCCTCAGCGCTGGTGACATCCACGGAAAGGTCACCTGCAAAGGCGTCCGCGACAGCGCCAACGCCGTCGTCTACGTGGCTGCGGTCCCCGGCAAGACTTTCACCGCCCCCGCCAAGCACGCCGAAATAGACCAGAAGAACCTGGTTTTCACCCCTCACGTGATGCCAGTGCTCATCGGCACTACCGTGGATTTCAAGAACTCCGACGCGGTGCTGCACAACGTCTTCTCTCCGGATGCCTGCTGCGGCAAGTTCAACCTCGGCACCTGGCCCCAGGGCCAGAAGAAGAGCTTCACCTTCAAGACGGAATGCACTGCGACGCTGCTCTGCAAGGTCCACCCAGAAATGGAAGGCTTTGTGGTGGCCGTGCCTACTCCCTACTTTGCCGTGACGAAGGCCGATGGCAGTTACACCATTCCGGGCGTTCCGGATGGTTCCTTAACGGTGAAGGTCTGGCATCAGAAGCTCAAAGGGACTCAGAGGACCGTGAAAGTCTCAGGCGCGACCCAGGCGGATTTTGAGATCGCGAAGTAACTAACATGGCCGATGTCAGCCAGGAGTGGCTTGAAAAGAATTTCCCCTGCAAATGGGCCTGCCCGGTGCATACCGAAGCGGGCAAGTACGTCACGCTCATTGCGCAGGGGAAGTACCGCGAAGCCTATGCCGTGGCTCGCCGGCCCAATCCCTTGGCCTCAATTTGCGGCCGCATCTGCGCCGCCCCCTGCGAAGCAGTTTGCCGGCGGGGGGAACTGGACGCGCCCATCGCCATCCGGGCCATGAAACGATTTGTCTCCGAGAGGTTCGGCGTGGAAAGCATGCTGGACCTCTCGATCCTTTCTGAAATTTATGGACAGCGGGCCGCGCGGCACCCAAGTGAAAAGGTCGCGGTGATCGGTTCGGGCCCCGCCGGACTGGCCTGCGCCCATGACCTAGCGCTGCTGGGCTATCCGGTCACCATTTTCGAGGCGGCGCCCGTAGCCGGTGGAATGCTGCGCCTGGGCGTTCCCGAGTACCGGCTGCCCCGAGCACTCATCCAACTGGAAGTGAATGCCATCTTGTCCCTCGGCGTCGAACTCAGAACCAATGTCAGGCTGGGCTCAGGGCTCACACTGACCGATTTAAAAGCGCAGGGCTACAAGGCCATCTTCCTGGGCGTCGGCGCCATGCGCAGCCGGGATCTCACCATCCCCGGCATGGAGTTCGATGGGGTGCTCAAAGGCATTGATTATCTGTTGAACATCAACCTCGGCTATAAAGTCGAGATGGGCCACCGCGTGGTCATCATCGGTGGCGGCAACGTGGCCCTGGACGTGGCCCGCACGGCCGCCCGCGGTGGCGAAAGCATCCGGATGGAACGGAACCTTTCGGTGGTGCAGGCCCTGGATGTGGCTCGCAGCGCCGTGCGGTTCGGCGCCCGGGACGTCGTGGTGTGCTCCCTGGAGTCCGAGGCGGAAATGCCTGCGGCCAGGGAAGAAATTGACGAAGCCCTGCGGGAAGGCATCCATTTCATGCATAGCGTCGGCCCGAAACGGCTGGTGGGCGAGAAGGGTGCCGTCACGGGCATCGAATTCAGGCAGGTTTCCCGCCTCTTCGATGAAAACGGGCGCTTCGCTCCGACCTTCCACGAAGGTTCCGAGGAGATCGTGCCCACCGACACGGTCATCGTCTCCATCGGGCAGACCGGAGACTTTTCCTTCCTTTCAGCCGAAGATGGCGTCGAAACGCGGCAAGGCAGGATCGTCATTGACCCGGACACCCTTGCGACCACGGCGCCGGGCATCTTCGCGGGCGGCGATGCCGCTTTCGGCCCCCGCATCGCCATCCAAGCCATCGCGGACGGAAAGCAGGCCGCCAGATCCATTGATGAGCACCTCCAGGGACGCCCCTGCCCCGTGGATGAAGTCACCGTCGAAATAGACATTCCGTCCCGCTACGAAAGGGCGCTGGATTATGAGGGGATTCCCAGGCAGCATCCACCCACGCGCCCCATTTCCCGCCGCATCGGCATCGCCGAAGTGGAGGAGTGTTTCAGTGAAGGCGCCGCCCAGCTTGAAGGGACCCGCTGCCTGCATTGCTGGACCAACACCATCTTCGAACAGATTCCCGAGGACGGAACCGAGTGCATTCTTTGCGGAGGTTGCCAGGACATCTGTCCCGAAGACTGCATCGAAATCCTGCCTTCCAGCCTGATCAAAACGCTGCCCGACGCGGCCCGGGAACTCGCCCCCATCCTGTGGGAAGGCCGGCGCCAGGGCGCGATCTTCATCAAGGATGAGGAGACCTGCATCCGGTGCGGCCTCTGCGCCGCGCGCTGCCCCGTGGGGACCATCACCATGCAGAGCTTCAGAACCCAACCACAGTCTGGCCCCCGTGTCGAACAATCCGCCTGAGGAACTCTTGCTCGAAGACGACGACCCAACCCGGCGGCAGTTCATGAACCGGGTCGGCCTTGGGGCCTGTGCCATCGCCGCGGTGGGCGCGGGCGTGGTGACCTTGGATTTTCTGAAACCCAAAGTTCTGTTCGAGCCACCCACGAAATTCAAGGCCGGGAATCCGTCTGATTACACCGAAGGCACCGTGCGTTTCAACAAGGAGCAAAGGGCCTTCGTCATCGGCACGGCCGGCGGCGTGTTCGCCCTTTCCGCGGTCTGCACGCACCTGGGGTGCATCACGCGCTACGTCTCGGATGAAGGGCTCATCGCCTGTCCTTGCCACGGGAGCAAGTTCGACCTGGAAGGCAACGTGACTCATGGCCCGGCGCCTCGCGCGCTTCCCTGGCTTGATGTGCAGGTGGATGACAAGGGAGAGCTCGTGGTGGACACCGCCATCACCATCCCCCATGGAAAGGTGTTCCGCGCATGAACATTCCCTCGCTCGATTCCCTTGGCCGATGGTTCCGTGGAACCTCGGTCTACCGCTCCATCGTCCGGCATGGCGTTGCCGAGACGAGCCGCAACCGGTCGCTCATCGTTTTCGAGAACCTTTTTCTCCATGTGCATCCGGTCAAAGTGCGGGAGAAGGCCCTTCGCTTCAAGCATACGTATTGGCTGGGCGGCATCACGATGGTGTGCGTGATCGTGCTCGTCGCCTCGGGCGTTCCGCTGATGTTCTACTACCACCCTTCAGTCCCCCAGGCATACCAGGACATGAAGGAACTTAAATACGTCGTGGACAACGGCGTGTTCCTCCGCAACCTGCACCGGTGGGGGGCGCACCTGATGGTGTTTGGCGCTTTCCTCCACATGCTGCGCGTCTTCTACCACGGAGCCTACCAGCCCCCGCGCCAGTTCAACTGGGTCGTCGGGGTGGTTCTCCTTGTCCTGACGCTGTTCCTTTCCTACACCGGGTATCTTCTCCCGTGGGACCAGCTCGCGTTCTGGGGCGTGTCGGTCGGAACGAACATGGCGCGGGAAGCGCCCGTCATCGGCGACAAGCTCCGCTTCTTCCTGTTGGGTGGAAACGCCGTTTCCGAGAACGCGCTGCTGCGTTTTTACGTCCTGCACTGCGTGCTCCTGCCGGTCGTCCTCTTCTTGTTCCTTGGCGTCCACATCTGGCGCATCCGGAAAGACGGCGGCGTCAAGGGCCCCTCCGAGGAGGCACCCGATGCTTTCCATGAGGAGGAGCCATGAGCGCCCTTCCCCCGCTCACCGCGGTTGAATCCAACGACCCTGTCGAGACGCCGCGGCGCGTGGCCCTGCTCCGGCCCGACCTCCGCCCCTCCGTCCGGCGAAGCTCTGAAAAATTCGTGATGGCCTACCCGCACCTGATCATCCGGGAAGTCATCCTCTTCCAGATCGTGGTGATCTTCCTGGCGATCCTGGCGCTCGTGTTCAACGCGCCGCTAGAGGGGATCGCGAACCCCGTCGAGACTCCCAATCCGGCCAAAGCTCCCTGGTACTTCCTGGGATTGCAGGAACTGCTCCACTATTATCCGCCCATCGTGGCTGGTGTGCTCATCCCCGGCCTGGTGGTAGTCGCTCTCGCGGTGATCCCCTACGCCCGGATCAACCTGAGCGCGGGTCCGCTGTGGGAAGGCAAGGATGAGAAGAGGACCACCCAGATCCTTGCGGTTGCCGCATCCGCGCTGGTGCTCTTTTTCGCGGGCTTCCAATGTTGGGCTGCCGCGGTGCCCACCGCCGCTGTGGCCGGGGCCATGTACCTGGCGCGAGGCGGTTCCACTGGAGGAACCTGGAGACAGGCCATGGCCCGTCTTTCGCTTCCGCAATGGATCATGACCTGGTTTGTCATCCTTGCGGCGGCCTTGACGATCATTGGCACATTCTTCCGTGGCCCAGGCTGGTCGTTCATCTGGCCATGGACCCATATGGTGCAGTCATGAAAACCGATTCATTCCGGCTCCGCCGGGTCTTCGCCATCACGAGCGTGGCATTCCTGTTCACATTGGCCATTTCACCCGCCAAGAACTATTTCCGGGAGTACCGTTCCATCCAGGAGCAGTTCCGGAAACTCGGAGCCAGCCGGGCTCACAGCCTGAAGGATGCAAAGACCTACCAGAACCGCCCCGTGGCCATCAGCCAGATCTGGTTGCGTGACTTCGGCAACCGTGTGGACCGCTGCACTACCTGCCACCAGGGCGTCGCGGATCCTGCCATGGCCAACGCACCCGAACCCCATCGCCTGCATCCTTGGACGGCCCACACGCCCGGCGATTCTGATCGAATGGGATGTACTTCCTGCCACAGCGGCGAGGGCCTTGCCACGGTTCGCGGGGACGCCCATGGGACCACCGCCGATTCCAGTTCGCCCCTCACGCCGCTGGCAAACATCGAGGCTGGGTGTGGCCGGTGCCACACTTCCGAAGCTGTGCCCCAGGCAGCGCTCCTCTCCCGGGGCCGGGCCCTGATCACCAAGGCGGGTTGCTATGCCTGCCACTCGGTGCGGGGCCATGAGCAGTTCCGTTCGGAGGCGCCGCCCCTCAACTCAGTGGCCGTCAAGACTGGCGGGGAGTGGGTGCGCCAATGGCTGAAAAACCCCCGGGCCATGGATCCGAATTCTTCAATGCCTAATTTCCAGCTGGACACCCAGCAAATCGAGGAATTGACCCATTATTTGTTCTCCAGGCCCGTGAACCCGGAACTGGCGGCCAAGGTGGCGGCGGCCTCTCAAGAGGCACCGGGCGATGCGGTCTCCGGCAAGAAAATCTTCTCCGAATCGAGATGCATTACCTGCCATACCGTCGAAGGCAAGGGCAATGGTTCGGCCCCGGAACTCTCCAAAGTAGCCTCCATGGCCTCCCGCGGCTGGCTCCTGGCCTTCATCCGCGACCCCCATGCTTTTTCGCCTGAAACCCGGATGCCCAGATATCACTTCTCGGATTCGGAATCGCGCGATCTGGTCGCCTACTTCGAGACTGAGCTCAAGGACTTCGATGCGCCTGAGGGAATCTTGGACCCGCTGCACGTCAACCAGACCCTGGCTGAAAAGGGCGCGAAAGCCTTTCGAGGCCTCGGATGCTTCGCCTGCCACGATCCTGCCCAGGGCACAATCAAGGAGAAATTCGGGCCGGACCTCAACGGCCTTGGCGACAAGCGCGCCGCCTCGCTGGATTTCGGCCGGAGGACGGATCTCGCCAGGACGCTTCCCGCCTGGACCGCCGCCAAGCTCATGGACCCGCGTTCCTTCAGCGCCGGGCTCAAGATGCCCAACTATGGGTTCAAGAACGAGGACGTGCAGGCCATCGTCACCGCCTTGCTATCCCTCGGCTCCAAACCCGTGCCAGAAGCCTACCATCCCGTTTCCCATGGCACCTCCGCGCCCATTCCAGGCGGCGCCATCGGCCAGCTGGTCCAACAATACCGCTGCTTGTCCTGCCATCAGATCGGAACCCAGGGAGGGGACATCTCAACGGCGCCGCTCACCTTCGAAGGCAGCAAGGTCAAGCGCGATTGGCTGGTCAATTACCTGATGCTCTCCTTCACCATCCGCCCCATTCTCGAAGAGCGCATGCCGATTTTTCGCATCCCGAAGGATGAGGCGGAGAAGCTGGCGGACGCCATCGAGAGCTTCTACGTCAATCCGGCCATCCCGGAAGATCCCTTCGCGGGCCGCCCGGCCTCGGACCAAAATGCTTCCGAAGGCCAGCGCCTATACGTGGCGAATGGCTGCCGGGCCTGCCATATCATCGGCCCATCCGGTGGATACTACGGCCCCCCGCTCACGGATACATCCACGCGGCTCAAGCCGGGCTGGGTATTCAAGTGGCTTAAAGATCCCCAGGCCTGGCGCGCCGACGTGCGATGCCCCAACTACGGGCTCACCGATACCGATGCGCTGCGGATCACGGCCTACCTTGAAACCCTTCGGGCCCCGGGCGCCCAGAAATCGAGCGGAGGCAAGGGATGAATCGTACGCTCATCGTAGCCCTGGGGCTGGTCTTACTGGCGGGGTGTTCCAAGAAAACCAAGGAAGTCAAACTCGCCGCAACCGCCGGGGCCGCGCCTCTCAGTTATGAACTGCGGCTTGGAAAGGACACTTATCAGCACTACTGCATGCTCTGCCATGGCGAGAGCGGCGCGGGGGACGGGTTCAACGCCTTCAACCTCGATCCTCATCCGCGCGACTATTCTGATCCGGCTTTTCAAAAGAAAAAGACCGACGCAGAACTGGCTGATGCCATCCGCCGCGGCGGCGCGGGTGTAGGCCTTTCCCCCTTGATGCCTCCCTGGGGCCACACCCTGACCGATGCGCAGATCAACCAGGTGGTGCTGTACCTGCGGACCCTGGAGCGCAAGCCGGAGTGAAACAGGATCGCCCCTGCTTTCTTGGGCGATGGCCCTCATCGCGAGAGGCTCAGGAAGGGTCTGGCCGGATCCGGCCATCTGTCCTGGGGCGCGATTTCAGCCCCTCCGGTATGCTGGAACGGTACCACTGGAGCATCCATGGCCCTGACCCGCGACCAGCTCGTCCGCCGCGCAGCCCGTGAACTGCGGGATGGATTTTACGTCAACCTCGGCATTGGCATTCCCACGCTGGTAGCGGGCGCCATCCCCGAAGGCATGGAAGTGGTCCTGCAGAGTGAAAACGGATTGCTGGGCATGGGGCCCTTCCCCACGGCGGAGGAAGTGGACGCGGATCTCATCAACGCAGGCAAGCAGACCGTCACCGCAGCCCCTGGCGCTTGTTTTTTCAGCAGCGCCGAAAGCTTCGCCATGATCCGCGGCGGCAAGATTGACTTGAGCATCCTGGGGGCCATGCAGGTGGACATCGAAGGCAATCTCGCCAACTGGATGATCCCAGGGAAAATGATCAAGGGCATGGGCGGCGCCATGGATCTCGTGGCCGCGGCCAAGCGCGTGGTGGTGGTCATGGAACACACCAGCAAGCACGGGGAGCCGAAGATCCTCCGCAGATGCAGCCTGCCGCTGACGGGCACACGCTGCGTGGATCGCATCATCACGGAGCTGGCGGTCATTGATGTGGTGCCAGGCCGGGAAGGCCTGCGCCTGGTGGAAGTCGCTCCAGGCGTGACTCAAGAGGAAGTCCAGGCCAAGACCGAGCCCCCCCTGGTGATGCTCGATGTGCGTGAGATGGAGGTATGAAATCATGGAAATCCTGCCGGTCCTGTTTCTTGCGATCCCGCTGATGGCCTGCGCCGGCGGGGACCTCAATCCTCCTGGCCGGAAGGGCCGCGCGGCCATGGGCCGCCTCCAAAGCGACCACGCCGTCGCCTTCAAGCCCACCCTCTCCATCAGTCCCAAAGCCGTGACCCTGGCTCCCGGCGCCACCCAAAGCTTCAGCGCCTTGATCAACTACGAGCCCGATGGCCCCCGCTACCCCCGCCAGCCCGTGACGTGGACCGTGGTGGAAGCCGGTGGCGGCGAAATCACGCATACCGGCCTCTACACCGCGCCTTCAACGCCCGGTACCTTCCACGTGAAGGCGCAGCGGGAGGATCATCCGGGTGTCGCGGATACCGCGACGGTGACGGTGGTGGCCAAGGCTGCACCGGCTGCCCCCAAGCACTGATGCCTAATCTCTACCGCCTTATCCGCCCCCTGCTCTTCTCGTTCGACCCAGAGCGGGCGCATGATCTGGCGTTCTGGGCCGGAGGTCTGGCACAGCGGTTTCCCCTGCCTGATCCAAAGCTGGGCCCCGGCCTTGCGGTGGAGGCCTTTGGCCTGCGTTTTCCATCCCCCCTGGGGCTGGCGGCGGGTCTCGACAAGGGGGCCAGGCTTCTGCCTCTATGGAAATCCATGGGTTTCGGCCACGTGGAAATCGGCACCGTCACGCCCCGCCCCCAGCCCGGGAACCCGCGCCCACGGCTTTTCCGCCTGCCTTCTGAAGGCATCATCCTGAACCGCATGGGTTTCAACAGCGAAGGCGCTGAAGTCGTGGCCGCGCGTTTGAAAGAGCGCCCCAGGGGCCTCATCGTGGGCGGCAATCTTGGCAAGAATAAGGCCACGCCTGAAGAAAATGCCCTTGAAGACTACGTTGCGGCTTACCGGTTCATCGCGCCGCAGGTGGACTACATCGCCCTCAACGTCAGTAGCCCCAATACGCCGGGGCTGAGGAACCTCCAGGCGCCCAAGGCCCTGGGGCCATTGCTGGATGGGATGCTCGCAGCGCGCAGGGAAATGGGATTGGAAGCGCAGCCCCTGCTCCTCAAGCTGGCACCAGACCAGGCTTTCGAGGAGCTCGATGGCATCGTGGAAGTCGCCGTTGCCTCTGGCATCTCAGGCCTCATCGCCACCAACACGACCCTGGATCGCAGCATCGTAAGCGCCCTGAACCACAACAAGGTCCAGGCTTGGGGACAGGGCGGACTTTCCGGCCGGGGCCTCGCGGTCAAGGCCCGGTCCGTGCGCGCAAGACTGTTGCAAACTTTGCGGGGACGCCTGCCCTTGATCGCCTGCGGCGGCCTCAGTTCGCCAGAGGAGGTGGCCGCAGCCCTGAAAGAGGGGGCTGTGCTGGCCCAGATCTATTCCGCCCTGATCTTCGAGGGCCCAGGCCTGGTGGGTCGCATCAACCGTGAATTGGCTTGAACGGGATGCGTGGGTGATTCAGTTCGTGTCCCCATCCACGTAGACCCAGGCGCCCGCTTCCCGCACGAAACGGCTCAGCTCGCTGTGGAGCTGGCGCTTGCCTTGCACTTGAAGGCTGGCGTGGAACTTCACGGTGCCGGTTTCATCCCCGGGGCCGCCCAGCTCCGCCGAAAGGATCTTGAGGGAGACGCAACGGATGGTGCGGCAGTAGTGGATCAGTTCATCGCGGTTGAGCTTGGCTCTCTCGCTTTCCGCGGTGGTCTTCAATAAATAATCAACCTTCCCCAGCGCGTAGGCGCAGAAGCGGCTGCGCATGAGCATGGCAGCGGTTTCCGCGGCCTTCTTGCCATCAATGAAAGGCTGGCAGCAGCGGTCATAAGTGAGCTTGGAGGTACAGGGACAAGGTCGGGACATAGTTAGATTCTAACGGATCTTTCAGGCCTGCCAGCTCAACCTGTAGACATGGCGGCACGACTCAAGACCGGTACCCGCAGGCGCCTGGTATTCGACGAACACACCCTTGGCCCCAGTGAGTTCCAGGGCTCTCTGGGTCCAGCTGCTGAGACCTGGTGAAAACCACTCCGGGAAAAAACCATCAACCCACACGCTGATTTGCGCATAGCCGGGGCCTGATTCGTCCACCACCACGCAGCCGCCTCGGGTGTAGAAGGAAAAGAATTTGGGCATGCTGGCGAACAGAAAACCAGGCGTCATCATCCTGAGCATCCAGCGATGCAAGGTAGTGAATTCTTCCTGGGCCGCCGCCTCGCCGGCCTTGCTGGCATCGTGGCGGCCGGACCAGCGGATGTAGGCCTGGCTCAATTCAGTGAAATGGCGCTCCTTTACCCAATCATAGAGACCAAGGGGTTTCTCGAATTCCTGCCGACAGGGTTGGGACACCTGGGACAAGAGGTCATTCCAGGCCTTCTCGCCGCCGTGCTTCAACACCACTCGGTGAAGCTGGACTACGTTCGGGCCCCGCACCTCGGTGACCCGAGCCTTTTCTCGAGAAGCTTCCGGGTGGGGTTTCAGGCCCAGCATGGTGGTGTTCATGTGTGCCCCCCTCGTTCGGGGTGCACCAAGATAGGGTCCAGAAAAGAAAAATGACGGATGAATGTTTGAACATGCAGGCAAAATTGTCCCAGTAAAAACATTTCGTATTGGGTGAAATAGATCGCTGCTTGGAAGCAGTCCACAGTCTGCCCTAGACTGCAATATGAGAAGGTGACTCATGGCAATGTGGGCGACGACTCTTTGGGTGCTCTTTTCCCTTGTCCAAGCGTCGCCGCCGCGGGAGGTGTCGTTTGAGGCTGCCGATGGCGCCAGCATCGTCGCTGATGTCTACGGACAGGGCACCGACGCCGTGGTCCTGGCCCATGGGGCGGCGTTCGACAAGGGAAGCTGGAAACCGCTGGCGAAGACCCTCGCTGGACAGGGGCACTTTGTCCTGGCCATAGACTTCCGGGGATATGGCAAGTCTACGGGTGGGCGGCAGGACAGGGCACTATTCCAAGATGTGCTGGCGGCGGTCCGCTATGCCCGCGCCCACGGGGCCACCACGGTCGGGGTGCTCGGTGCCAGCATGGGCGGCGGTGCCGCCGCGCGGGCGGCCGTGGCCGCCAAACCTGGCGAGATAGATCGCCTCATGTTGTTGTCGGCGGTGGCAATCCCGAATCCCGGGGCAATGAAGGCCGGTCGTTACTTGTTCGTAGCCAGCCGGGACGAGCCGTTGGCTCCTTCCGTGAAGGGGCAGTTCGCACGGGCGCCCGAACCCAAACGCCTCGAGCTGTTGGATGGGAGCGCGCACGCACAGAATATTTTCGCGACCAGTCAGTCGGCGCGGCTGACCACCCTCATCCTCGATTTCTTCCCCGCCTCTCACCATTGATCTCCCCGTTGCGGTAGGCGATCCAAGAGTAGGCGGGCCGCAGGGTTCCTACGCCTGACGTCCTTGTTATGAAGGTAAATCGTCGAGCAAAATGACTTCGCCATCACGGTGGCGGATTGGCCAAGTGGCCGTAATTTAGAGAAGTAAGTCGGTGCGGGCCATGACGGGCATCCCTTTTGAAAGCAGCCTTCCATCAGGTCGCTTCCGTGACCGGCAGCAGGCTGGGCGGCTCCTCGCAAAGGCTCTCCTGCATCTGAAGAACACGTCTCCCATCGTATTGGCCCTTCCCCGCGGAGGCGTGCCCGTGGCCGCGGAAGTGGCCAGGGCCCTGAACGCACCCCTGGATATTGTCGTGGTCCGCAAGATCGGCGCCCCCTTCCAGAAAGAGCTGGGCGTAGGCGCGCTCGTCCTGCTCGACCGGCCTGAGGTGGTCTGGAATCATGCCCTGCTGCACGAATTGGGGCTGACAGAAGCCCGAATGCACAGCGAGGTGGAGGAGCAGGAAAGGGAGGCCCGGCGCCGTCTTGCCCTTTGTCGCGGAACCCGACCCGCACTCGAGATCAAGGGCCGCACCGTGATCCTGGTGGATGACGGCCTCGCCACGGGCATCACGGCCCAGGCGGCTCTCCAGGCCCTCCAGCGGGCTCTTCCCGCGCGCCTGGTGCTCGCAATCCCCGTCGCGCCGCCGGACACGCTGGCCCGGGTGGCGGAAGAAGTAGACGAGACCGTGTGCCTCATGCAACCGCCCTGGTTCAGCGCCGTGGGGCAGTTCTATGCCAACTTCGAGCAGACGACGGATGATGAAGTTGTGACGTTACTGGCTCTTGGGGGCGGTGGTTGACGAACACTCCCGATCACCGATAGATTCGCACTATGTTCAAAGGAATTGCCACCGGTGTCCTCGCCACCCTGGTATTGGGACTGCTCGGGGCCTACCTGTGCGTCGTGATGGGCCTCATGCCCGCCAATGCGGACGCCAAACCACCGCGATTGGAAAGCTGGGCGGCGCGCAAATCCTTGCATGCCACGATCGCGCGCGAGGCACCGAAAATCCCGAACCCCGTCGCGATGAGCGATGTGAATCTGATCGCCGGCGTCAAGCTGTACGCCGCCAACTGCGTGGTATGCCATGGCGCGGCCGACGGCGCACCGTCGAACATCGCCACTGGCCTCTACCAGCATGCGCCTCAGCTGGCCAAGCGCCCAGTGACCGACGACGAGGAAGGTGTGACTTACTGGAAGATCTACCACGGCATCCGGATGACGGGCATGCCGTCCTACCGCGCAACGCTGAAAGAGACGCAGATTTGGCAGATCACACTCTTCCTCAAGCATATGAATGAGCTGACACCGGGCGCGGAGAAGGCATGGAAGTCGCTGCCCAGCCAAGCCCCCGGCACCTAGATTAAAATTGACCCTGGGCAGGATTCGTCATGTATCACGCCATCGGAATGTGCAGCCCGGTCTTCTCCGCGTGTTCAAGGGCTTCCTCGTATCCTGCATCCGCGTGCCTGAAGACGCCAGTGGCGGGATCATTCCAGAGCACGCGCGTGATGCACCGGTCCGCGCGCTCGGTGCCATCGGCGACGATGACCAGGCCCGCGTGCTGGCTGTAACCCATGCCCACGCCGCCGCCGTGGTGGATGCTCACCCAGGAGGCGCCACCCGCCACGCTGGTCATGGCGTTCAGGAAGGGCCAGTCGCTCACGGCGTCGCTGCCGTCCTTCATGGCTTCAGTCTCGCGGTTGGGTGAAGCGACACTGCCGCTATCGAGATGATCCCGGCCAATGACGATGGGCGCCTTGACTTTACCGGTCCGTACCAGCTCGTTGAACTTCAGGCCCGCCAGATGCCTCTCCCCCGCGCCGATCCAGCAGATGCGGGCCGGCAGGCCCTGGAAAGCCACCTTTTCCTTGGCGGCCTTCAGCCATCGGATCATGCCTTCATTCTCAGGGAACAGTTCAATCATCGCGGCGTCGGTGACGGCGATGTCTTCGGGATCGCCGCTCAGCGCCACCCAGCGGAAGGGGCCGATGCCCTTGCAGAAAAGAGGACGGATGAAAGCCGGCACGAAGCCTGGAAAATCGAAAGCGTTTTCAAGCCCCGCCCGCTGGGCCTGAGCCCGGATATTGTTGCCGTAATCGAAAGTCACACTGCCGAGTGTCTGGAAGGCCAGCATGGCTTCCACATGGGTGCGCATGGATTGGAGCGCGCGCTCCACGTAGGTCTTCGGGTCGGACGCGCGAAGCTCCGCGGCCTGTTCCAATGAAAGCCCCGCGGGGATGTAGCCGTTGTATTCGTCGTGGGCCGAGGTCTGGTCCGTCACCAGGTTCGGGACGAAGCCGCGCTTCAGGATCTGCGGCAGCAGTTCCGCCGCGTTGCCCAGCAAGCCGATGCTGCGGGCCTCCTTGGCATCCACGTAGGTCTGGACAAGGTCCAGGGCCGTCTCCAGATTGTCGGTCCATTCATCCAGGTAGCGGGTCTGGATGCGTTTTTCGATGCGGCTTCGATCCACCTCGATGGCCAGGCACACGCCACCGTTCATGGTCACCGCCAGGGGCTGCGCGCCGCCCATGCCGCCCAGGCCCGCCGTGAGGGTCCAGGTGCCTGCGAGAGTGCCCTTGAAATGCTGCCGCGCCGCCTCCGCGAATGTCTCGTAGGTGCCCTGCAGGATGCCCTGAGAGCCAATGTAGATCCAGCTTCCGGCGGTCATCTGGCCGTACATCATGAGGCCTTTCTGGTCCAGCTCGCGGAAGTGCTCCCAGGTCGCCCATTTTGGTACGAGATTGGAATTGGCGATGAGCACGCGCGGCGCGTCCGCATGGGTCCTCACCACTCCCACGGGCTTGCCGCTCTGCACCAGCAGCGTCTCGTCATCGCCCAGGTGCTTCAGCTCCTTCACGATGGCGTGGAAGCAGTCCCAGTTCCGCGCGGCCTTGCCCAGGCCGCCGTACACCACGAGATCCTCTGGCCGCTCGGCCACCTCGGGATCGAGGTTGTTCATGAGCATCCGCAGCGCCGCCTCCTGCACCCACCCTTTGCAGTGCAGATGCGTCCCACGGGGTGCTGTGATCATGGGATTTTCAATGGCGGTGGACATGGCGGCTCCGATGGAACGCTTCATTCTACCTGGGTCGCCAATGTGCGATCGTGGGTAGGACCGAGGATCAGAGCTTCTTGAGGTATTCCAGCCCCCGCTCCAATTCCTTCCGCATTTCTTCGGGCGTATCCGTGCGCTTGGACGCGCCGTGGCCTGGCAGCACCCACCGGAATTCGAAATCCAGCAGCTTCTCCAGGGACTTGAGCTGCTGGGGCCAGGATTGCCAATTGAAGTTTTTCGAAGCCGAAAGCATCTCCCGCTTGGGGTTCCACCAAAGGTGGTCGCCGGTGAAAAGGAAGGTTTCCCGGTAGAGCAGACAGGCACTCCCGGCTGTGTGGCCTGGCGTGGGGATGAATAGCAGATCCGGGTCCAGCTGGACGGGGTCATCGCCTTCGATGTAACGTTCAAGCCCTGGGTAGCGGTCGCCGGAATGCATGATGCGTTCGCACTCGAAACGCTCGCGGAAAGCCGCGTGATCCGCCACGTCATCCTGGTGGCTGAGCACCATCATCTTCACTCCGCCCTGTTCCGCGATGCGCTTCATCAGCGGTTGCGCGGCCCGAGGGGAATCCATAATTACATTGCCCGCTTCGCGCCGGATGAAATAGCTCCACGCGCCGAAACTGTTCTCGGCGGTAAATCCGCAGAAGTGGACTTCATCCTCGATGGGATCAGGAAAGGCCCCCAGGGCTTCCGCCATGGAGGCCTTGTCTTCGCTCCCGATGCTGCCCGTGGGGCAGGCCAGAAGGGCCATGGACGCCCGCATGCGCTGGATTTCACTGGGCTGATGATGGACGCTGGAATGATCCCCCGCATCCAGGAAGACATCCGGCGCCATGGTGTAGCAGGTGCCACAGTCAATGCAGCTCGTGTCCACGAAGAAAGCGCCAGGGACGTTATCCGGATAGGCTTTGGATCGCAGGGCCATGGTGCCTCCGAGTCCTCAGCCTCTGTAGATCCGCTCGGTCTCGAATGCTCCGGGTTTCTGGACATGCAATTGCCAGAACTGATCGGCGATGCGGTCGGGATCGAAGGCGGTGCCCGGCGCGATCATCCCGCAGACGGTGACCGTGGCCACGTGGATGCCGCTGGGGGCCAGCTCCTGGGAGAGGCTGAAGCAGAGGCTGCGTTGGCCAGCCTTCCCGATGCACAGGCTCGCGCCGCTGGCGAAGGGGCTGAGCGCGGAGCCGCCGCCGGTCAGCAGGATCGTGCCTTTGCCCTTGGTTTTCATCTCAGGAATGACGGCTTGGGCAGAGACCAGGAATCCACCCACCATGCCGCGGAATTCCAGGTTCAGATCCTTGGGATCCAATTTCGACGGCACCGCCTCGCGGAAAACCGACGCGTTGTAGATGAGCACGTCGGGCTCGCCCAGGCTTCCGTGGATGGACCTGAAGGCGGCCTTCAAAGAATCTGGATCCGCCGCGTCCACGCCGAAGCCCCAGGCAGGAATGCCCTCTTTCCGCAGGCGGTCCGTGAAGGATTTCACGGCGTCCAGGCGCCGGGCCATGAAGGCCGTGTGGAAGCCCTCCTTGGCGAAACGCCGAACCAGCGAAAGACCCAGGCCCGGGCCCATGCCCACAAGGACCATGAGGGGTTTGGTGGGTTCATCCATGTGGAACTCCGGTCAATGAATCCACCCTACCCGATCCGTCAGCGGCCCACCAGTTTCATCATGGCTTCAGGGTAGCGCGGGCCGGCGGCTGCACCCTTGGGCAGCACCTCATCCAGCCGGGTGAGTTCATGGGCCGTGAGTTGGATGGCCAGCGTATCGAGATTCTCGTCCAGCGTGGTCCGGCGCTTCGTGCCTGGGATCGGCACGATGTCCTTTCCTTGGGCCAGCACCCAGGCCAAGGCCAGCTGGGCGGGCGTGCAGCCCTTCGCCTTGGCCAGTTCCGCCACCTTGTCCACGAGGTCCAGGTTCTTCTGGAAGTTCTCGCCCTGGAACCGCGGCGAGTTGCGCCGATAGTCGTCCGCGGCGAAATCCTCGAACTTCCGCAGCCGGCCGGTCAGGAACCCGCGTCCCAGAGGACTGTAGGCCACGAAGCCGATGCCCAGTTCGCGGCAGGCCCCCAGTACGCCATCTTCGGGGTCCCGGGTCCAGAGGGAATACTCGCTTTGCAATACCGAGATGGGATGCACTTTCATGGCGCGGCGCAGGGTCTCCGGCGATGTTTCGGAAAGGCCCAGGAAGCGTACCTTGCCCTGTTCCACCAACTCCGCCATGGCGCCGACGGTGTCCTCGATGGGCGTGTCCGCGTCCACGCGATGCAGGTAGTACAGATCAATGTGATCCACCCCCAGCCGCTTGAGGCTGGCCTCGGCGGCGGATCTTACGTACTCAGGGCGGCCATTGATGCGGCGCTCGGCGGGGTTGGCGGTGCGCTGGATGCCGAACTTCGTGGCGAGCACCACGGAATCGCGGCGTCCTTTGATGGCGCGGCCCACCAGTTCCTCATTGAGAAAGGGTCCATAGGCATCCGCCGTGTCCAGGAAGTTGAAGCCGCGGTCCAGAAAACGATGGATGGTGGCGGTGGATTCCGTGTCGTCCTTGGCGCCATAGAAGTCCGACATGCCCATACAGCCCAGACCGAGGGAGGAAACGATGAGGCCTTGAGCGCCTAAGGATCGGAACGGCATGGAAGTCTCCAGAGAAATGGGCGGCTGGTTTTGGATCATGTCAGCCAAGAATCTCATTGTGAGGAATCGCGGGCGATCAAGCCATCGCCATCCTCGTTGTTTTCTTCTTCACATGAAGGCCCCGAGGTTCTCCTTCAGGTAGGCGTCCAAGGTCCGGGGGGCTTTCGCGGTGATCAGTTCCACGGTGCCCGTGGTGGCCTCAGCCAGGCCCCGGCGGACGCCCTGATGCAGCGCCACCATGCCGTAGGCGTACCAGGCGTCCATGCCCATGCCTTTCATGGCCTGGAAGGCGGCCGCATCGGGCACGGGCACGTAGGCCACCTCGCGCCCCAACAGTTGGCCGAGGCGCTGGGCGACCTCACCGTAGCCCAGAGCTTCAGGACCCGTGAGGTCGTACACCAGGCCTTCGTGGCCGGCCTCCGTAAGCGCTGCGGCCGCCACATCCGCGATGTCGCGGGTGTCAATCCAGGCCAGGCGCCCTTCCCCGGCATTCACGTAGACCGGCTGCCCGGCTTTGATTCCATGGGAAAAGAAGGCCACCCAGTTCTGCATGAAAAAGCTGGGGCGCAGGATGGTGAACGCGAGGCCGGAGTCCTCCAGGGCGCGCTCGACGCGGGCATGGGCCCTCAGCAGGGGGTTCGTGGAATCGGCGCTGGCGCCGCCAGCGGAAAGCTTGACCACATGTTTCACGCCAACGTCTTGGGCGGCTCTGATGGCGCCGATTTCAAGGCGATCGAAGTGCGAGGCTGATGAAAGCAGGAATAGCTTGTCGCTGCCTTGGAGCGCGACTTTCATGGATGTGGGATCCCCGAGGTCTCCCTTTACTGTTTCCACTCCCAGGGCTGTCAGAGCCTTCAAGGGGGCTTCGCTGCGGGCCAGGGCCTTGAAGGCCACGCCTTTCTTTTTCAGGGCTGCCACGAGTGGTTGGCCTACCTTGCCGGTGCTGCCCGTGACCAGGATCATGGGGTTCTCCTTTTCTGAATATTGCGGCCTCATTGGCCGTAGCCTATGATTAGGGCGCTTGCTCTCTAAAAGAAAGTAGGCACTATTTTGGAAGGTAGGCACCCCATGGTAAGAAAAGCTTGCGCGCTCCACCCCAATGTCCTGAGCGGCGCCTGTCCCACGCGCCAGGTGCTGGATCTCATCGCCGACAAGTGGACCACGCTGGTGATCTACCTGCTGGCCGGCGGCAAGCACCGCTACGGAGAGCTGCACAAGCGCATCGAAGGCATCAGCCAGAAAATGCTCACGCAGACGCTGCGTCAATTGGAAGACGATGGCCTGGTGAACCGCCGCGTCTATCCCGAAGTCCCTCCCCGCACCGAATACGAATTGACGCCCCTGGGCGAGACCCTGCGGGAACCCTTGTCCGCGCTCTGCCAATGGGCCGAGGAACATCTGCCGGAAGTGGAAAAGGCCCGGAGCCGCCGGAAGGCGAAACACCCGGAGATGCCAAAAGGCGCTTGAGCCGGGGACATTACCAAAGCCGGGGAATTAGCCTCCTTGCTTCCGGCGGAGCCTTTCCACCGCGCAATGAAGTCCTGGATGCTGAGGGGCCTAAGGAGGTCCAACGAGGGATGCGCATGTCAGGAAAGTTCCATCCGTCTTCGCGTCTCTTCGAAATCAAGGGTTGTATCTATGTCCCTCTCGCCCCCCAGCAGCGGCAGGCTCAGCACGTCAGCATCCTCCAGCAGCGAACGCGCGCCGCGATCACCGGTCAACCCTTTTAACGCTTCAAAGCAGCGGCGCGGGAACAGCGCGGGTATTCCCACGGCCCCCGCGTAGGCCGCCGCCAGGACGCGTTCCGGCTCCAGGTGGAAGTCCTGGATCATCAGCCTTAGGAAGTCCGCATCTACTGCGGGCTGATCGCAGGCCAGCAGCAAGACCGCCACGGCATGATGGGGCACGGCACTGAGTCCCGCGCGGATCGAGGACGCCATGCCCTCCTCCCAGTCTCCGTTGACGACTTTTGTGCATGGAAGCCCTGAGAGGGCTGCTCCCACTGCTTCTGCCTGACATCCCAACACCACCAGGGTGGGATCGCAACCGGCCTGGAGCGCGACCCGCGCGGCGCGATGGACCAAGGCCTCGCCGCCCAGCTCCAGGACCTGTTTGGATTGGCCCATGCGGCGGGAGGCCCCTGCGGCGAGGACGATCGCGGCGATGCTCACCGGGGCTTGGTCAGTGAATGGATGGCACCCAAGGCATCACGCAAATGAACGGCCGGCTTGCCTCCGAATACCGCTTGGATTTCGGCGAGGATGGACAAGGCGATGGTTTCTGGGGATTCGCTTCCAAGATCCAGGCCCACGGGTGAGTAGAACCGCGCTGCCTGCGCCTGGGTTGGTGCGTTTTCAAGCTCCGCGAGAATGCGCTGGCCGCGGCGGCGATGGCCCATGAGCCCCAGGTAGCCAGCCTCGCTCGGCATCAGCAGCTTCATCCAGCCGCTGTCCATTTCGAAGTGGTGGGTCAGCAGGAGCGCCGCGCTGCGGTCATCCAGTGGAATTCCATCAAGACCCATGGAAGGCCGCAGACACTTCACCGAATCCGCATCCGGAAAACGCTCGGCGCGCGCGAAGGCCGGACGATGGTCCACAAGCCCAACGAAAAACTCCAGCGATTTGGCCATGTGGACCAAGGGCCTGGCATCGTCTCCGGCGCCAAATATCCAGAGCGCGATGGGGGGTTTGAATTCCTCCACGAATAGATCCGCCTCCTCGGGCTGCTTTTCCCCAGTTAAAAAAACGCGCTCCCCAAGCCGTGCCGCATCCAGTCGCGTGGCGATGCGCAGGGTGCGCCGCGACCGCGACGCGTCTTCCAGGCGCTCGACCCAGCCTGCTTCTCCGAGCGGTTCCACCAGAATTTCTGCTACCCCTTCACACCCCGATCCTGTGCCCCAGATAAGATCCAGATCAGAACGCAGATCGTAGCGCAGCAGGAGGGGTTTCCCGGTCCGCAAGCACTCCTGTCCCTTCGCGAAGACATCGGCTTCCAGACAACCACCGCTGATGGAACCAAGCACCGGCCCGTTGGTATCCATCAACAACCGGGCCCCGGGCTGCCGATAGCTGGAGCCTTCCACACGCACCAGCGTCGCCAGCAGCAACGGGCCTTGCAGAGCAAGGATGGCATCCAGGATTCGGTGGAGGCCGCTCACGCTTTGGCTGCTTTCAAAATCATCTCTGCCGTCATGGTTTGCCCCGGGGTAGCGTGTTCACACTCTAGGCTCAGCCGCAGGGGCATTCAATGGATGGTGCTAGGCCGCGGAGCATGAGCCAACAGTTATGGCCATGAACAACGGACGAGGCGCTCAAGGCTGGTTGCCGCTTGGGCTTGGCCGTTTGATTCTCGACCCTCGACTTTTCAAGGTCTTAACGTTTCAACCTTCGACTTCTCGACTTCCCCGGCTTTTTCCCTGGAACACTCCACCAGTCCCTGGCATCAGAGATTGGAACCAGGAGCGGCGACCGTGATGATGATGACGAAATGGGCAATCGCGGCGATCCTTACTATCCTTGCAGGGGCGGGAATCGCGTTCCTCCCAATGCAGCCAGCCAAACCTGCGGCCACCTTTCAATCCACGGAGAAGAGCAAAGTGGGCGATTCCAAAAAACCCGACCAGGCGGAACTGAAAGACCGGCTCACACCCATGCAATACAAGGTCACCCAGGAGGCGGCCACCGAGCCGGCCTTCCGCAACGAATTCTGGGACAACCACCGCGAAGGTCTTTACGTGGATGTGGTGAGCGGCGAGCCCTTGTTCTCCTCCAAGGACAAGTTCGATTCAGGCTGCGGCTGGCCCAGCTTCTCCAAGCCCCTGGAAGAAAAAAAGGTCGTCGAGAAGACGGATTCCTCTTTCGGCATGGCCCGGACAGAAGTGCGGTCCAAGGACAGCGATTCACATCTGGGCCACGTGTTCGATGACGGCCCCGGCCCCACGCGCCTGCGCTACTGCATCAATTCGGCTTCGTTGAAGTTCATTCCAGTGGAGGATCTGGAAAAAGAAGGATTCGGGAGCTATCTGCCGCTATTCGGGAAGCCCGCGCCGAAGCCGGCAGAAGCAGGGCAGTCTTCGAACGTCGCGACGCTGGCGGGCGGGTGTTTCTGGGGCATGCAGGAGCTGATCCGCGAACAGCCCGGCGTCATCACCACGCGGGTGGGCTACACCGGCGGCCACTTGGCGAATCCCAAGTACGAAGACACCCACGACAGCAAGTCCGGCCATGCCGAAGCCATCGAGATCCATTTCGACCCCGCCAAGACCAGTTATGAAGCCATCCTGCGATTCTTCTTCCGCATCCACGACCCCACCACGCTGAACCGCCAGGGGAATGACATGGGCAGCCAGTACCGTTCCGCGATTTTCTATCACGATGAAACCCAGCGCCAGATAGCCGAGAAAGTGAAGGCCGAGGTGGATGCCAGCGGAAAATGGCCGAAGAAAGTGGTCACGGAAATCGTACCCGCCAGCACGTTTTATCTGGCTGAAGAAGCCCACCAGGACTACCTGCAGAAACATCCCGGCGGCTACACCTGCCACTACGTCAGGAACTGAAAGGTCCAGCGGCCCGACAGCCTCTTATTTAGGCATTCGCCAGGGAATGGAGAAGCGGAACACCGAGCCTTCCCGGTAGATGCTCTCCACCCTGATGGTGCCGCCCATCAATTCCACCAGGTGCTTCGAGATGGCAAGCCCCAGGCCTGAGCCTCCGAAACGCCGGGTGATGGAGGTATCAACCTGGGTGAACTTGTCAAACACACCTGCCAGTTTTTCTCCGGCAATGCCGATGCCCGTGTCCTCCACCATCGCGTCCAGCCGGCCCGCCTCCGCATTGAAGCCCATATGCAGCCGAACGGCCCCGCGCTCGGTGAATTTCAAGGCGTTGCCCAGCAGATTCACCAGGACCTGGCGGAGCCGCTGAGGATCGCCCATCAGCAGGGGTGGCATGGCCTCGTCCAGATCCACCGAAAAAGCCAATCCCTTTTGCCCGGCCTGGGACGTGAAAAGATTCCTGACTTCGGCCCCGACCGTCCGCACATCAAAGGGGAGGTCCTCCAACTCCATCTGGTCCGCCTCGATCTTGGAGATGTCGAGAATGTCATTGATCAGGGACATGAGACTCTGGGCTGAGCTGCCCACGGTTTGCGCAAGATCCGCCTGGTCCTCGTCCAGGCTGGTTTGCTGAAGCAAGTAGTTCATGCCGATGATGGCGTTCATGGGCGTCCGGATCTCATGGCTCATCACCGCCAGGAATTCGCTCTTTGCCCGTGAGGCGGCTTCCGCGGCTTCTTTGGCTGCCAGCAATTCTTTTTCCGCCAACTTCCGCGCCGTGGTGTCGCTCATGGAGCCCGCCATGCGCGTCGCCCGGCCTTCCGCGTTCCAGATGGCCTGGCCCCGGGAGCGGAACCACCGGTATTCGCCGCTCGGCATTCTGAAGCGGAACTCGATGTCGTAGGGGCGACGGTATTTGAAATGCTCGTGAATGGCCTGGCGGATGGCTTCCTGGTCGCCGGGATGGGCCCACTGGCCCCATTCCCTTACATTGGGGGGATGAGTTTCGGGAGCCAAGCCCAGCAGCTCTTTCATGCGATCGGAGAAGTAAACTTCTCCCGTCAGAAGATTCGTGTCCCAGATGCCTTCGTTGGAACCCTGGGACACCAGCGCGTACCGTTCCTCGCTCTCCCGCAAAGCCTCCTCGGAGCGTTTGCGTTCCGTGAGATCCCGGATGGAAGCGACCCGAACGAGGCGGCCCAGGTACATCACGGACTTCCCGGAAATCTCCGCGGGAAAAGAACTGCCGTCCTTGCGCAGGCCTAGGATTTCATAAGGCGCGGTGCTACCCGAGCGAACCATTTCAGCGATCTTCCCGCGGTCCTCCTCCACCGCGAGACTGGACGCGGTGCGGCCGATCATCTCCTCGACGGTTCCCCCCCACATCCTCGCGGCGGAGTAATTGGCGTCAATGATGAGACCGTTCTCATTCATGATCACGCCATCCGTGGTGCCTTCACTCATGGCGCGATAGCGGTTTTCGCTGTCGAGGAGCGCTTGCTCTGCCTTCTTCCGTTCCGTCAGATCATAAAAGGCCGTCAGGAAGGCGGACCTGCCGCCGAATTTGATGACTCTCGAGGTTATTTCAACCAGTCTGGGTCCGCTGGTGGTCAGCATCTCGAGTTCCATCTTGTCTACGCGGCCATCCCTCTGGATCCGGGCGAGAAACTCCTTCCGGTCCTCGGGGTGCCTGTAGAAAGGAAGGGACGGCCGCCCAATGAGGTCCTTGGCTTCCTGCCCCACCAGCTCCGCCAGGAGACCGTTCACATAGAGGATTTCTGGCTCGGGATAGCCGATGATCACCATAGGCACCGCGAGCGTCTCGGTCACCATCCGGAAGCGTCCCTCGGATTCCCCCGCGGTGGCTTCCGCGATGTGCTTTTCCGAAAGCAGGGTGCTGAGCACCATTGAAGTAAGGGCCAGCACCACGAGAAACGCGCGCAGCGGCACCATTGAGGGATTCCCTGCTCCCGCCACCAGGGGGCCAAGACCATGGATGGTGGCGGGAATGGCGAAAGCCGCCACCACGGCCACGGCGAAGATTGAACCTCTCTGGCCAAAGCGCAAGCTGGCCCAGACCACCACGGGCAACGCAAGGAAGGGCAGCTGATAACGCTGGGCGCTGAACCCCATTCCATGGAAAAACACAAAGAAGGAAACCAGGCTGAGCAGTCCCATCATCGCAAGGAATTCAGCGATCTCCGCTCGGCTGGCTTTGGGAACTGGCTTCATTGCCATCAGCAGAATAGGAGTGATCAGCAGGGCGCTGGTGGCTTCCCCGAACCACCAGCGGCCGAAGAAGGGCGGGAAGGCGCTCCATGGAAGCAGGCCCCCGGCGGCAAAGGTGGTGGCTCCCAGCAAAGCGCCCACGGTAGTGGAAACTAACCCGCCAAAGAGCACAAGTACCACCACATCCCTCAGGCGGACCATGCACTGGTCGAAGCCGGCCTTCGCCATGAGCCAGTAACCCAGGCAGATTTCGATGGTGTTGGCTGAGGCGATGCCAAGATTCACCCAGGCTGGAGCTGTGGTGTTCAACATCACGGTGATCAGCGCCCCCAGGAAAACCCCCGGCCAGAGTTTCGCCCCGCCCACCAGCAGCACCGCCAGGGCAATGCCCTTGGGCAACCAGATGGCGGTATCCCGGCTCCCCGGAAAGGCCATCAGATAGGAGCATTTCGCTGCCAGCGGATAGACCGCTGCGATCAGGAGCATCTGAACTACGAGAACGCGCCAGCTAGGTTTCATTGAATCCTAGAGTAGCGATCTTGTGGATTGTTGGCAGCCCAAGTTCCGGATCATGGCGCGGATCCCCATGGGCGCGTTCAGGCGGAAAAGGCTTCGATCCAGGCGCCGCAGGTACAGTTCATGAAGATCCTTGCCGGGCTCGATCCAGGTCCCCCGGTCCCAGTCCAGGGCCAACAGAGAACCGCTTTCATCAATGATGAAGTTGGTGGCATTGAGATCCGGCGCGTGGAGGCCCCACTCGGAAAGCGCTTCCAGCAGCGTCTTGAGCTGAGGCAGAAGTTCGCCGGTTCGATTGAAGGCGCGGGCCCAGGGCAGTGCCTTCACATGGCGCGTGAAATAAATGCCTTCCACGCCCCAGGACCTGGGACGAAAGGCGAAGCCCAAAGGTTCCACCGTGGGAAATCCACTTTCCCATAGTGCGCGGTGGAGGTCGCCTTCCGCCTGGAAGCGATCGCTGTTCAGGTAGATCCGTTCGTTCACGTGACGGATGGCCCCCCCCCTGCGGTAGGGCCGCAGCACCACATCGCCCCGCCGATGAACCCCCCCCCGCCCAAAGGCTTCGCCCAGGCTGGCGGGGTCCAGTGAAAGATCCAGATCTGAAGGGCCCATGCGAGTCCAGTTCGCCCCCAAATCCCCCAAGCTGATGGCCTCCGTGCGTATCCAGGGGCACAACGCCATGCGAGGCTGGAAGGGCCATGTGTCCGGAAGGTTGGGAATGTGATCGCTCAATTTCGTCCTGTTGATGTTCACCAGCTTGGCCTGCTTCGGCGCCTGAATTCAAACGACTTGCGCCATGGCTGCAAGGAGGCGCGCTGCCGGCCGAATCCACTGCACTCAAAATGCAGCAATCCGTAAAGACCTTGTGAACAGAAAACTTTGGGCGGGTAACGGTGGAGATTCCCACAAGGGCTGTGGAAAAGCCCCCGGCAATGGCTGCCGGGGCTTACCCGGGCAAGTCACAGATCACTACTAGGAGGTCAAGAGAAACGCGCGGCTGACTAGCCCTCCACCCTTTTGAAACTCTTGGCCACCTTTTGCATGAGCAGCGGGTCGCCTTCGATCTTGATCTTTCCGCTCATGAATGCCTCCTGCGCTTTGAGTTGGCCCGTGCTCATGGCGGTGAAGTCATCGGGGGTGGCGGTGAGGGTGGTGTCCGCGGGGCTCAGGAGCCGGGGGGCCACGGCGCAATGCCCTTCGTGAATGATCAGGGTGTATTCCAGATCCTCAAGCTTGTAGCCCACCACTGCTTCCAGAGCACCAGCCTTTTCCCGATCAAATCTGTCCGGCATGGATTCAAGGATCGCCTGGGCTGGATTCACCGCTGCCTCGAAGAGCCCCGTATAGGCCGCAACTTGCGTGAAGTCGCCCTTGAAGGAAGCCTGGCCACTGAGAAGCGCCCCCACCAGGTTCAGCTTGCCGACGTTGAGAGCCGCGAAATCACCATCGGTGAGGCTCACCGTGTGCACGCCATCGCATTCGCCAGGCCGCACGGACAGATTGTCCGGCGTGAAACTCAAGGTGTAGGGCGCGCCGTCCATCTTCAACTCCAGGGTGCCGCTGGCGCCGCCCTTGTATCGTTTCGAGAGGGTAGCCAGGGCTTTGCCTCCGGGCGTGGCAGGAAACACGATTTCCGGATTCCGGGACCAGGTTTTCCACGCGGCCCTGAGCCTGGCCATGTCGCCGCTGAAATGGATCTGTCCTGAGAGCAAGGCGGGGCCAGGGTCCTGAAGACCTGTGAGCAGGCCTCGCACATAGGCTTCGCCGCCCTTCACTTCATCGCCTTCACCGAAGGTCTCAGAGCCGACCACTATGGAGAGGGGCTGTTCCAAAATCTTCAAGCGGGCGATGGCCAGCTCCTTGAGGGGCGTCTGAGGCCCTTTCTTGGCTTCCGGCTTTTTGAAGAACTTGGGAAATTTTTGCAGGAGCATCAGGTCGCCCGCGCCCTTGAGCTTGCCGCTCATGAAGGCCTGCATGGCGTCGAGCTTGCCTTCATTCAATGCGATCCAATCTTCCGCCGCAATCTGCACCGTAGAGGATGCATCAGCTTTGAATTCCTTGAGAAGGGTGAAAGCGCCATCGGCGATGACGCAGGTGTAATCCCCTCCACCATCGCCCGTGACCTTGTAGGCTACCGAGGCGTTCACTCCGATAGCCTTTTCAGGCAGGAACAGTTCGGGCATGGAAGAAAAGATTCCGTCCACCGTCAGCGCCATGGCGAGCTCCCAGTTCAAGTGTTGAGAATGGCTCCACTGGGGAGGCCAATGCAACGGGTTACCAAAAGTCAGGCCACCTTGAAAAAAATCCAGAGCGCCGCATTGATAATTAGGACCGATTGGTCCAATATCTATTTCTGCTCTTCTTTCCCAGCCAGGAGGCCTCATGCGGCGGCTTTGCAAAATCCACTTCCTTCTCAATACGGTTGCGATGGCGGCCCTGACAGTTGGGATGAATGCCGCGGCACCACCAGCGCCTTCACCCCAGAAAGCCGCGGCGAAGCCGAAAGTCATAGCGGCTTCCCAGTCGCCCGTTAAAAACGTCCCACTTTCGAAGGAATCGCTGGCCTGCCTGGAATGCCACCGGGAATCGGCGACGCCCGCCGCAACCAAACAATGGGCCGGCAGCCGTCACGCCACCGCTGGCGTGGGCTGCTTTGAGTGCCACCACGCGGACAAGGCCTCGGCCACCGCTTTCGACCACAATGGTTTCTCCATCACGGTCCTGGTCTCCCCCAGGGATTGCGGCCGCTGCCACGCCAAGGAGACGAAGGAATTCGAAGCGAGCCACCACGCCAAGGCAGGCCAGATTCTCGGCTCCCTGGACAACGTGCTGGGGGACGTGGTGGAAGGCATCCCCGCCGGAAACAGCGGCTGCAAGCAATGCCACGGCGGTGTGGTGAAAGTGGTGGGACCGGGGAAACTTGATGCGGCGACCTGGCCCAACACCGGCATCGGCCGCATCAATCCCGATGGTTCCCGCGGCAGCTGTTCTGCCTGCCATAGCCGCCACGCCTTCTCAGCTTCGGTGGCGCGCCAACCCGAAAACTGCGGCAAATGCCATCTCGGCCCCGATCATCCCCAAGCCGAGATCTACGCCGAAAGCAAGCACGGCATCGCGTACCGGGCCAAGATCGGCGAGATGAACCTGGATTCCAAGAGCTGGGTGCTCGGCAAGGACTACAGCGCTGCGCCAACCTGCGCCACCTGCCACATGAGCGCGACCCCGGAACTGCCCCTCACCCACGACGTGGGCGCCCGCATCAGCTGGACGCTGCGCCCGGAAGTTTCGCTAAAGCTGGACCACTGGGAAGCCCGCCGCGCGGATATGCAGAAAGTCTGCGCCAACTGCCACGGTTCGGATTGGGTCCAGGGCCACTACACGCAATACGACGCGGCCGTGAACCTGTACAACGACAAGTTCGCCATTCCCGCCAAGGCCATCATGAAGAAGCTCCGCGATGCGGGGAAGCTCACCCCCACCCCCTTCGACGAGAAGTTTGAATGGACCTACTTCGAGCTGTGGCACCACGAAGGCCGCCGCGCGCGCATGGGCGCGGCCATGATGGGCCCCGACTACACCCAATGGCATGGCTTCTATGAAGTGGCCAAGAACTTCTACACCGAATTCCTGCCCCAGGCTGAAGAATTGCTGCCGGGCGTCACCGCCGAGGTGAAGGCCATGGACGACCACAAATGGCTGCAAGGCCTCTCGAAAGAAGACCGCGCCAAGATCGAAAGTTTCTACCAGAAGCGCTATGGGAAATAGCGGCTGAACCACGAGAGCGCCATCCTGATTCTGCTGGTGGGCGGATTGGCGGAGGAAAAGGCCATGAGCCAGCCCCTGCCCTTTTGGCAGGATGACGATGGCAGCAGTGGCATTTCAGGCAACTGTCTGTGAGCAGCTCGGCGGTTTTGTGGTCCCCATTCGTCAGCACGTCCACCGTGGACGCTGAATGCAAGTCCTTAACGCTCGCCCACAATTTCTTTCGGTGTACCGGGCGTTGGCTGAATGGTTAGACGTGAGGCCCGGACTTCAATCACAATTCATCTACGCAAGAGCTATGACTTTCATGGATGGGCGCTGGGGATGAAACTACTGATCGTCGAGGATGATCCCAGGGCCACCAAGGCCTTGGAGCGGGCCTTCAATGAACATGGGTTCAGCGTGGAATTGGCCCTGGATGGGGAGCTGGGATTGTCCCTTGCCAAGGCCATCGAGTTTGATTGCCTGGTGCTGGATGTCATGTTGCCAAAAATGGACGGCTTTACGGTGCTGACGGAATTGCGCGCCGCCGGAATCCTGACGCCAGTGATTTTCCTGACCGCCCGGGACGCGCTCCCGGACCGCATCCGCGGGCTTGAACTGGGGGGCGGCGACTATCTCGTCAAACCCTTCTCCTTCTCTGAATTGCTCCTGCGAATCCACAACCTGCTTGGCCGTGGGCCCGAAGCGGCACCGCGAACCTGGGCCATCGGGGACCTGACCTTGGTGCCCGCGCAAAGAAAGGTTTTTCGCAGAGGAACGCATCTGGTCCTGAGCGCCCAGGAATACACCTTGCTTGAAATCCTGGCACGGAACAAAGGACATATCGTCACTCGTGCCCGCATAGCCGAAGAGCTGTGGGACATGGCTTTTGACGGCGATCCCAATCTTGTGGACGCGGCGGTCCGGCGCCTGCGGAAAAAAGTGGATGATCCCTTCCCTGAGAAACTCATCCGCACCCAGCGTGGCGTAGGGTACGTGCTTGAAGCCCCCAATGCTTGATAAAGTCCGGCGTTCCATCCTGCTCCGTCTCACGGTATCGGCTGGCCTGGGGATTTCGCTCATGGCGGCCGCCACCGGCATCTACCTCTACTCATCTTTCCACCATGCGATCACGGTCACGGTAGCCAAGGATCTGGTGAACACCGCCAAGGTTCTTCTGCACCGCTTGCACGAAGACCAGCTGCCTTTGGACAAGGAAATCCTGGACGTTGGCGAGCACCTCCAGGTCCGGCTGACGGATTCCAGGAAAAAAGTCCTGCTTGAATCAAAGGGGATGGACCAGCTCGTGCCGATGGCCATCTATCCAATTCCGGAACGCCCCTGGACCTTCATGGATGGCCGAAAGGAGCTGGGCCACAGCCTCACGCTGCTTTCCGTGGAGTACCGCGATGGCTGGATCCAGATCGCCCGCAATCACGACATAGAAGACGCGCTGCTGCGGAAATTCAGGGCTTCCTTGTTTAGGGTTTTGGGTCTCATTCCGCTCTTGGCCGCGGTGATCGGCTATTGGTTCATGCACCATGCGCTTGGGCCCTTGAAACAATTGGCCCAGCGCGCGGGGAACATACGGCCAGAAACGCTTAAGACCCGGCTCGACCCCACTGAATTTCCAAGGGAACTGGAACCCATCGCCCTCGCTTTAAACGACACGCTGGGCAGGCTGGAAATAGCTTTCACGCGCCTGGGTGAGATGAACAGCGACATGGCCCATGACCTGAGGACGCCGGTCCACTCCCTTCGCCTGGAAGTGGAAGGAATGCTTTCCAGGGGGGAACATTCCCTGGAAACGGGCGAATCGCTCTCGGGAATGATAGAGACGCTGGATCACATGGCCGCGCTCATCGAGCAGATGCTATTCCTCGCAAGGGCGGAGGATCCCGCTACGAAAATCGAGCGGGCTACCCTGAATGCCGAGGCACTGCTGCAGGGCGCCGCGGCGCCTTTCGAATCTATCGCGGAAGAGAGCCAGGTCACCATCGCGATTGATGTTTCAGGCGATCAGGAATTGACCGGAGACCCAATCCTGCTTCGCCGGGCGTTGCACAATCTCCTGGCCAACGCGATCCGGCATTCAAGGCCGGGAGGCCGTGTGATCCTGCGGGCTTCAGCGCAATCCGGGAATCGCATCCTTGAAGTGGAAGATCAAGGCGAAGGCATTCCTTCCAGCATTCTCACTCGGCTGGGCCAACGTTTTTTACGCGGAGATCCCTCCCGAGGCCAGCAAAGAGGTGGAGCGGGGCTGGGCCTGGCCATCGTGCAGAGCATCGTGCGGCTGCATGGCGGAACCTTCGAGATCCAGAGCCAGGAAGGTATGGGGACACGGGCAATGATCACGTTGCCCGAGGCCTTCCACGAAATTCAAGCTCAGAGCACCTGAAAAGCAAATCCCCCCCGGTCAAGGGTGGGATTTGCTGAATGCCTGGGAACATTTTTAGAAGGTGTACTTCAAACTCAGGGAGACAAAATGGGCATCGTAGGTCGGGGCGAGGTAGCTGCCCAGGTTGACCAGGCGGTTGCCCCACTGGTTGGAAGTCGCCGAGGAACTGTCCCGCAGCAGGTATTGGCTGCCGACGGATTCGAACCAGGGCGTGTTGGCTTCCTGCATCCAGTCGCTCAAGTCGTAGCGGTCGTATGCGTAGCGGAGCCCGGCCGCCAGATTTTTCGTGAGTTGGTAGGCGAAGTTCACGTTGAGCGTGGTGCGCTTGTTGCGCACGGTGGGAGGCGTGCGGAACGCATACTGGGTGTTGTCCGGCAGGGTGGTCCCAGGGTTGAGGGAAGACACGGCGCCAAATCCACTATAGGAGATGCCCACCGCTCCATTGGAATAGGAGTAGTCCGTGGCAACGCGGAACTTGCTGGGAATGATCTCGAAGGCGGCGCCTAGGCCGACCGTGTCGGTGGTGTCCCTGGTGAGGGCCATCCATTGGGAGTTGGCGCGGGTCCAGGGCCCGAGATCGTTGGTGGCCAGGGACGCGGTGGTCGGGTTGAGCTTGTTGCCCTCGTTGAACTCGATGCCTCGCTGGGTCAGATCCAAGGTGTCCCGGCTGGCGAAGGCGTTGAGGGTCAGCCGCTCGCTGGCCGCATAGGAAAGATCAAAGGCATAGCGCTGGCTATTGTTCTTGAGCAGGCCCAGCTGATTGCCGGGCGTGTAAGCCGCCCGGTCCGCATCGGTCGCCGCGAAGCGATTCCCGAGCAAGGGCTGAGTGCGTACCACGCCAGAAGCGAAGTCATCCTTCCGCTCACGGTAGGTGAAGGTCAAGTTCAGGGCATCCATGGGCGCGAGCATGGCGGCAAGATCCCACTGGTCGCGCTTGCGGTCTGAAACATCGAACCTGCGCATGTCCGGGTGGTTGGTGAAGCTGAGGGCCGGATTATCATTGTCGTTGGCCACCGTGGTGTCATACCAGTAAGTGCTCGCGGAAACAAAGGTGTTATAGGCGCCTCCATCGCGATTGCCGAGGAGGTATTTCCCGCGCAGGGTGAGCCAGTTGGCCGGACGGGAACGGAAGCTGCCCTGAAGCCTGGTCTCCCGCGTGTTGCCTTCACGGAACTCGCGGTTCTTGCTCTCGCGTTCCAGGGTCAGGCCGAGGGAAGTCCGCCAGAACGAAAGATAGGTGGAAGCCTCCAGGCCGGCATTCGTCTGGTTGAAAGAGTAGGGCCGGTTGATCCTCTGGTTCTTTTCGGTGGGGTTCGTCACCGTGGCGGTGGATCCGCCCGGGATGGCATCGCTGGTGATGTACCACCAGTTGCTCTGGGGCGTGCCGTTGTCCAGGCCGTAGTAGTGGACGAAGGCCCTCAGGTTCAGCCGGCTCGCCGGGTTGATGGTGTAATCCAGGTTCACCCGCTTGGTGGTGATCTTGGCATCCGCGGTCTTCCTGGGCAGGGAGGCCGTGCTGCTGAAATCCACCGTGGTGCCATTGAAGCTGCTGGAACTGTAGGGCAGCAAGGTCTGGTTCTGTTCCATCCGGCCGTACGCGGCCATCAGGGACAAGCGGCTGGCTGAGGGCAGGTTGATCCCCAGGGATAGCGTGGCGTTCTGATAGCGGTTGTCGGGAGCCAGCGGAATCTGGCCGAAAGTGGCCACCCGATGTCCAGTCCACTGATCAAAGGTATTGCCGCCGCTATAGTTCGTGTAGATGTTCTGCCACCGGAAGGTGTCAATGCCATTGCTAAAACTCGAGACGGCATAGGTCAACTGCGCCTGGTACCTGGAGCGATTGTATTCAGCCTCCAGTTTCATTTCCCGGGTTGAATAGTCCACCGGCTGGGCCAACTGGATGTTCAGGGTGCGGGGTGGCCGATCCCCAATGGCGCCATAGCCGAGCTTGGAACCTACTTTGCGCTCATCCGAAAGGCTGAGGCGGAACTTCAGGTGTTCCGTGGGCGTGACTACGAGCGTGGCGCCGGTCTTGTCCCGCTGGGTGCCCAGGCTCGTCCCCCTCAGGTTGGTGTCCAGCCAGGCGGCGGTGGCCGCATCATTCGCCAGGAGCTGGGTGGCGGTGGGCGTGAGATTCCGGTTCGGAATGGGCACCGGGGAGTCCACCGTGAATAGCCCACCTCCCTGATTCCGGAAAGGGGTCTTGGCTTTAAAACTCAAGTTGTGGGGAAGCTCGTCGCGGTCCAGCACGAGACTCCATTTCCCATAACGGCCCATCTCCATCCGGAGGGTCTGATCCTTCCGGAGGATGTTCTTCCCATTGAAATCAAAGTAGAGGCCGCTCCCGGTATCCAGGAAGTTGAGCCCCAGCTTGTAGAGGGGAAATCCATTGCGGACATCGCTGTACTCGTTGAATTTCGAGGATGCGGGGTCCACTTCGATCCTGCGGCCTTCCACCGCGAATTCACCTTTGCTCTCGACCTGCTTTGGCTGTTGTGCCAGGGCCGCCATGGGCGCCAGCAGAAGCAAGGATCCAATGACCTGTTTCGTGCTCATGTTGATGCCTCCTTTAGCGGGTGAATTTGGCGCCCGACGGGCTGTTGGAGCCGTGCTGGGTGAGATGGCAGTTCACGCAGCCCTGGCCGTAGGGATTGCTCACGCGGTTGTAGCGGGGCAGGTTGATGTGGCCGCCATAGGAGTGGCACTGCAGGCAAAGGAAGGAGCCTTTGCTATCCAGCAGGCTGGCGTTGTTGGATCCGTGGGCGTTGTGGCAGTTGGCGCAGTTCTCGCGCACCGGCGCGTGCTCGAAGAGGAAGGGCCCGCGCTTGTCCTGATGGCAGTTGAAGCAGGTTTCGTTGACCGACCCGGCCTTCAGCAGGGACTTGCCGGTAGAGCCGTGGACGTTGTGGCAACTGGAGCAGGTCATCTTCCCTTCCCGCACGGGGTGGTGCGATGTCTTCTGCAGCTCGCCTTGGACATTGGTGTGGCAGGTGTAGCAGACCGCGGCTTCGGTGGGCTTGGACAAAAGGGCTTTGCCGCTCTGCTGCTTCATGACTGAATGGCAGGAAATGCAGCCGGCCTCGGACGATTGGTGCCGGCCGCTCTGCCAATTCATGCGGTCGCCGCCTTGGTGGCATTGCAGACAGACCGCTGTGAATTGTTTGATGGACAGTTTCAGGCTGGCATCGGGTTTGTCCACATGCAGGCTGCGCGGCCCATGGCAAGCTTCGCAATCCAGCGCCTGAAGCGCGCCCTTGGAACCGTGCTGGAACACCTGGCCGTGCAGGGTCCCCGCGTAGGCTTTGACCGAATCCTCGTGACAACTGGCACAAACGGCTTTGTCTTTGACATAAGTCGCCTTCCCGAAGGCTGGATTCAACTGGCTCCAGTTGACCTCCCCGGCCTTCCCGGCCCCGAGGGCGGGCAGGGAAAGGAGTAGCAGGGCTACCAAGTATCGAAAGAATCTCACTCGAAACCTCCCGCGCCATCCGCGCATTTAGGTAACAACCCAGTCGTGGGCCATTGACTAAGCAGAGGCTACGATTCCAGCCTGATCAAAACCTGATCCATACCTGATCATCTGGTCAGGGCGGTGGGTTTGTGATGGGCGCCACAGGCATGGCGATGAGACGGTCTGGCTTTCTGAAACCAATTCATGCATTCAGCCCAGATTCTGTAGTTGGACCGCTTGAAACTGGCTTCAGGCCTCAGGCTACGGGCTTCAGGCAAAGCATCGTTTCGCATTGGATTAGCCCATTGGTGATGCGGACCTGAAGCCTGAAGTCCGAAGCCAGCGCGGATCCTGCGATCGCGAAATGCGGGTCTCGTCTCGAAATCAGGGGATTGCTTGCTGCGCACGGGGCGGATCGCTTGGGCGCGATCCGTTGAAACCAGCCCATCGGTATTGAGTTTGGCGTGCCATCTAGGCACGCCAAACTCAATACCGCGAGGCGCCTAGCGCCTCGGGGCTGGTTCTTGCAGGTTCGCCAGGAACTCGTCGTTGCTCTTGGTCTTGCCCAGGCGGTCCAGCAGCAGTTCCATGCTTTCAACGGGGCCGCTGCCGCTCAGGATCTTGCGCAGGACCCAGATCTTGGCGAGCTTGGGGGCCTCGATGATCAGGTCCTCTTTGCGGGTGCCGCTCTTCTGGATGTCCATGCTGGGGTAGATGCGCTTGTCGCTCAGCTTGCGGTCCAGCACGATCTCGCTGTTGCCGGTGCCCTTGAATTCTTCGAAGATCACGTCGTCCATGCGAGAGCCGGTTTCAATGAGGGCCGTGGCGACGATGGTGAGGCTGCCGCCTTCCTCGATGTTGCGGGCGGCGCCAAAAAAGCGTTTCGGCCTTTGCAGGGCGTTGCTGTCCACGCCGCCGCTGAGGACCTTGCCCGAAGGCGGCACCACCGTGTTGTAGGCCCGCGCCAGGCGCGTGATGGAATCCAGGAGGATCACCACGTCCTTCTTGTGCTCCACCAGGCGCTTGGCCTTTTCGATGACCATTTCCGCCACCTGCACGTGGCGCGTGGCGGGCTCGTCGAAGGTGGAGGCGATGACTTCGCCCTTCACGTTGCGTTCCATGTCCGTGACTTCCTCGGGCCGCTCGTCAATGAGCAGCACCAGCAGGAAGACCTCGGGATGGTTCGCCGTGATGGAGTTGGCGATGTTCTGCAGAAGCACGGTCTTGCCGGTGCGGGGCGGCGCCACGATGAGGGCGCGCTGCCCCTTGCCCAAGGGCGTCATCAGGTCCATGACCCGGGTGCTAAGTTCGGCGGCGTTCCGTTCCATCTTGAGCATCGCGGTGGGATAGAGCGGCACCAGGTTGTCGAAGTGGGCGCGTTCCTTGGCGACGGTGGGCGGATCGAAATTCACCGCGTCCACCCGCAGCAGCGCGAAGAATTTTTCCTCGGCCTTGGGCGGCCGGATCATGCCGCTCAGGGTATCGCCGGTGTGCAGGTTGAACTTGCGGATCTGCGAAGGCGAAACATAAATGTCCTCGGGCCCCGCCAGATAATTCTGCTCCGGCGCCCGCAGGAAACCAAAGCCTTCCGGGAGCACTTCCAGCACGCCTTCGGCGAAGAAGTAGCCTTCACGGCTGGCCTGGGATTCCAGCACCCGGAACATCAGCTCCTGCCTGCGCATGGCCAGGGGATTCTCGATACCCAGCTCTTTGGCCAGTTCCGCCAAGCGGCCAATGGGCTGCTGCTTGAGCTCGGTCAGGCTCAAGGAGACAGCGCTAACGGTTTCTTTAGGCACGGAAACCCCATTGATGGGCAGGTGAGGACTTCAAAGATGTTGGATGCTTGAATGACCCAGCTTATGCCTTTTCGGTTGCCTGGGCTAGCCCCACAAATGCCAGCACCCTCTGTACGAAGGCTTTTGGATCCTCCACGGGAAAGGAATGCCCAATGCCCGGAACCACCTCGAAGCGCGCGTGGGGAATGAGCCGGGCCGTTTCCTGGCATCGCCAGGGGGGGGTCAACAGGTCCTCAGCGCCGCAAAGAAGCAGGATGGGCACCGAAATTTCCGGCAACCGATCCCGGATATCCCACCCCGCCACGCCTCGAATTTGATGGAGTGATCCATGGATCGGCCCACGTCCTGTGACGACTTGGTGATAAGCCCGTAACACACCGTGGCGGGCCTCAAGAAAGCGATCGCCCCAGAGAAAGGGCGCCACCGCGTCGAACTGCATCAGGGGACCGCCCACCTCCAGGCAGCGCGCCCAGTGTTCGGATTTCAGGTTCATGGCGAAATCCGTGTGCGCCACAGAGCTGATGAGCACAGCCCCGGGGAAGGCTCGCGGATGGTCCACCAGCAATTCCAGGCTCATGGCGGCGCCGTTGGAAAGACCCACCAGCCATGGCTCATCGATGCCCAGGATCTGCATCAATTCCCAGGCCTCCGCGGCCAACGAGGACGTCGAATACGGCCCCGATTCCGGCGCATCGGAACGGCCCTGTCCGCGCGAGTCAAACGTCAGAACCCGGAAATGGCCCGTCAGTCCCGGCAATACCCCCGCCCACATGGTGGTATCGCTCAGGAGCCCATTCAGCAGCACCAGCCATGGATTGGCGGGATCACCCTGGACGCGGTAGTGCAGCTTCACGCCATCGGCGAGGGTGGCGAAAGTGGGCTGAGGTCGCGGGATCATGGTTTGAAGGTTACTTTTGATCCGGGGAAGCTATTCCCCAAACAGGGCCAATTGCCTGCAACGCATCCTGAATCCCGGTTATTTGTTCCGTTACCGTTTCCCATTCGGCGGTTTCGAGCTTGGCATAGGCTTCCAATTCCCGGCTCCGTTGAGCTACATCACAGGCGCCAACCATGGCGGCGGAACCTTTGATCCGATGGCTTTGCCTCACGATGAGGGACATATCTTTTTGTTCCAGCCCTTCCTGCATCACCTGCAGATCGGTTTTGGTGGTCAAGATGAAATCGTCCAGAATCTCTTGTGCCGCCTTGGCTTCGCCATCGCACAAGTCCAAAAGAGTTTTAGGATCCAAGACGGGCCTTCTTTGCGCGTCCTTGGGTGGAGGCGACCCAGTTGAAGTGGTTTCCGCAGCTTCGCCAATCTTCACGTGGGGCATCCATTGGCGCAGCTTGGAGGCCAGCAAGGGAATGGTCACCGGCTTGACCAGGAAGTCGTCCATGCCCAGCTCCAGGCAGCGTTCAGCTTCACCGCCCAGAGCGTTGGCCGTGAGTGCCAGGATCGGCGTCCTCTCTGATCCGTTCTCTCGCTCCCACTGCCGCACGGCCTTGGTCAATTGGTAGCCATCCATGCGCGGCATATGCAGATCGGTGAGGAGCAGTGAATACCGGCCGCTTCGCCATTTATCAAAGGCTTCCTCCCCATCCACCGCGACTTCCAGCGCGAAGCCCGCCCGGTTCACCTGTTGCGTGAGGACGATGCGATTGGTGGGATGGTCCTCAGCCAAGAGGATCAAACCGCGTTCCCGCTCAGCTACCTCAATGCTTGGCGCGGGCCGCATGGGCGCGGGTTGGGCGGTTCCCGGCAAATCCTGGTTCACGATGTCCTGCTCGTCTCCAGTGGCCAAGTCCACCATCAGGGTGATGGTGCTGCCATGTCTCAACGTGCTTTGCATGGTCAGGCTTCCCCCCATCAACTCCGCCAGCCGCCGGGAGATGGTCAGACCCAATCCAGTGCCGCCAAAACGGCGCGTGGTGCTGGCTTCGGCCTGGCTGAAGGGCTCGAAGAGCTTCGATATGTTTTCAGGCGACACACCGATGCCGGTGTCCTCTACTTCAAAGGCTAAAGATTCGCTGTGGCCGGTGGATTCCACCAATCGGAGCCTCAGGGTGATGGAACCCCGTTCGGTGAACTTCACTGCGTTGCTCATGAAGTTGTTGAGGATTTGCCGAAGACGCATGGCGTCGGCCACATGGGCCGGGGCGATTCTGGGATCAACTTCCACAATGAGATCCAAACCTTTGGCAAAGGCCGCGGGCTTGAAGACCTGGGACATGGATTCCAACAAAGCGCGCGCCGAGAAGGTCTGGTGGGCCAGTTCCATCTTGTTGGCTTCGATTTTTGAGAAATCGAGAATGTCGCCGATGATGTGCAGCAGGCTTTCCGATGATTCGTGGATGATGCTCACGACTTGGCGCTGTTCTGCATCAAGATCGCTTTGAGTGAGCACTTCCAGCATGCCGGTGATGCCGATGAGCGGTGTGCGCAGCTCATGGCTCATGGCGGAAAGGAAATCGGACTTGGCCAGGAGATCGGA